>DBQL01000178.1:0-4084 GCA_002305235.1 Prevotella sp. UBA1395
CTCTTCGTCTTTCCCGGGATGAACCTGTATACGGGATGGTCATCGGTCAGCGACCCGGTGATATCCCATTCAGGGCTGATTGCCACTTCCACATAATCAGCCCCAAGCGATTCCGCAATCCAGTACACGTTTTCCTCATTCTCGTGCGCGTTGAATGTGCACGTGGAGTATATCAGCAGTCCGCCATCACGCAGGTTGGGCCATATATCCGCGATGATTTGTCGCTGCAGCGTGGTGCAGTTGGTCACGTTTTGCGTGCTCCATTCGGCTATCGCACCCTTGTCCTTGCGAAACATCCCCTCTCCTGAGCACGGCACATCGGCGAGAATCACGTCGAACATGAGGTCCGACTTGTTGAAATCCTTGGGGAAATTATTGGTCACGATGCTGTCCGGATGCCCGAATTTCTGTATGTTCTCAGAGAGTATCGATGCTCGCAGTTTCATCGGCTCATTGCTGACGAGCACGCTTCCCGTGGGCAACACCGAGCGTGCGGCCGTTGACTTGCCTCCCGGTGCGGCGCACAGGTCGAGCATCAACACCGGATGGTGCACCAACTGTCGGAGTATATGTGTCACAAACATCGACGCGGCCTCTTGCACATAGTAGCGACCGGCGTGAAACAGAGGGTCGAAAGTGAAGTTGGGTCGATGGTCGAGGTATATCCCTTGCGCACACCACCGCACCTCTTCTTCGGTTCCATACACACCATACCCATGCTCCTGCTGCTGTGTGCCGGCACATTTGAAGGGGTTGAGCCTGATGCTTGTCGGTGCCTCCTCGTCCAAACCTCTCCTCCATGATGCATACAACGCTTCGCCCATGAGGTCCCGGGTGTAGGCTTCAAAATCTTTGGGTAGCTGCATAAAATGATATTTTTGTGATTGCAAAAGTAGTTTTTTTTTCGTTACTTTGCAACTAATGAGCCACCTGTTTCGTCCAACTCTCAGAAAATTCAACAGAACATCATCGTATGAAGCAGTATCTTTTAGCATTGGCATTGGCCTTTTCTATCCACGCAGTGTTCGCGGGAGTTCAGCCCCGCCACCGTCATCATCCGCAAACCGAGCAGACCGTGACGGCCCAAGGCCATCCCTCGACCATTGTCTCCACGTCTTCCGACTCGACCGGCGGTGAGGGCATCGAGGCCTACTCCGACACCACCGACACCGCAATGGCTGAGAGCGTAGATACCACCTATACGTCATCCCAAGGGAATGACAGTTTTTCTTACAGCGGCGAGTTCCACGACCTGTTGCGCAATCTTGTGGGAGGCACCATCGGTTTGGGAGGGGTCATCATCGCCATCTTGGTCATTCTTATCATTCTTCTGTTCCTGCTTGCACCGTTTGTGGTGCTTATCCTGCTTTTCCGCTATCTCATCAACCGGCACAACAACCGTGTGTCGTTGGCCGAGAAAGCAATGGAGACCGGGCAACCCATCCCCGATGACCTCAAGATGGGCTCTTCCGAGTCGCCCGATTACTATTGGAAAAAGGGCATCAAGAACACCTCTATCGGTTTGGGATTATTGGTCATGTTCAGCATATTGGGTTCCGAGGTGCTGATGGGCGTGGGTGCGTTGATAGCCCTTTGGGGTGCGGGTCAGATGATTATAGCCAAGACAACGAAGTAAGTGGAGCGTTTAGAGGACATCAGTTTGGTCACACAGGTGGCGGTATTCCATAATCGGCGTGCGTTCGACAAGCTGATGAGGGAGTACCAGTCGCCCGTGCGGCGATTCTTTCTCACGCAGACTTTGGGCGACAGTCAGCTGAGCGACGATCTCGCGCAAGACACGTTCATCAAGGCATATACCCACATCGACCGGTTCCAAGGCAAGTCGTCGTTCCTCACATGGCTCTTCCGCATTGCTTATAACGTGTTCTACGATCATCTGCGAAGTCGCCGCGAGACCACCGATATCGATACCGTGGCCGTGAGACGAATGGATGGCGGCCACGTCGACAGTAATTTGAAAATAGACCTCTACGACGCTTTGCAGCTCCTCACCGACAAAGAGCGTGTCTGCGTCACGCTGCAACTCATGGAGGGGCAGCCCATCGACCGGATAGCTATCATTACGGAGATGCCCGCCAATACGGTGAAAAGCCATCTCGCCCGAGGCAAGAAGAAGATGGCCGATTTTCTCAGAAGCAATGGCTATCAATAGTGGTAGCCACGATTAAGAATACAAACGAAATGGATACAAACCGTGATATGAAATCCGATGACGAGCTTTTAGCGCAGTTTTTCGGTGCTTCCAAGCCCGAGATCGAAGACCAAGGGTTCTCCGATAGGGTCATGCGTAGCATTCCTCGGCGCGCCGTTCGCCGCAATCAGTTGTGGACCACGGTGTGCTTTGCGGCCGCTATGGCTGTATTTTTGCTATTCGATGGCATTGACGAGTTGCGCGTGTTGGCTTCCAACATAGCCGGCAATATCGCGGGCTACCTCACCTCGTTTGCCTTCAACGGCCATCTCCTCATTCACCTGATATTGGCCGTTGTGGTGCTCTTCACCGTCGCGATCTACAACATTCTGTCTAATCAAAGATGATGCTTACGCCGTTGTCGGGCGTCGCGTCGACCTCCTCCTCCCTCGCTTTGGGCTTGGGAGGATTTTTCAGGTTCCCTTTTTCGTCAAACATGCCGTAGGTGGTACGCAGCACGCTGAACTCCGTGCGTCGGTTCAGTTGGTTGCATATCTCTTGTTTTTTCTCGTCCTTGATGGCTTTCACAAATTCTTCCGAAAGCACGTCACCCTCTTTGAGCCATGTATATTTCTCCGTCACTTTCTTCTTGATGGTCTTGGGGCGTTCCTTGCCATAGCCCTTGGGCGTAAGTCTGTCGGCCGCTATGCCGTGGGCGATGAGATAGGCCACCACCGCCTCGGCACGCCGCTGCGACAGCCGTTTGTTATATTCGGCCGCGCCTTTATAGTCGGCATGGGCACTCAGCTCAATGGTGATATTGGGGTTTTCGTTGAGCAACGTCACGAGTTTATCCAACGCAGTCTTCGAGGAATCGCGCAGCGTGGCCTTGTCAAAGTCGTAGAAGATATTGTCGATGAGTGTCGGAGCCGAGATGTTGGCCAACGCGAATTGCAGCGTGGTGTCTCTCGACTCTCGGGGGTTCACCCATGCTTTCACCTCCTCCTTGTGGTTGAGGAATCCCTTGCATGTCGCCAAGAACAGGTAAGTAACCCCTTCATCCAATGTCTTGGTGAACGATCCGTCACTCCTCACGCTCAGTTTCTCATTGGTGCCGTCGTCACCCACCACATAAACCTGCGCGGCCGGCAGTTCGTATCCTTCCATCTCGTAGACCCATCCCTTGACCGTTTGCACGATTTCCGGGTTCTCAAACGAGTAGATATGATCCCACCCGCGACCGTCGCCGCGATTGCTTGAGAAGAATCCGCGGTTGTGCGCGCCTTCAAAGGTCATGCCGAAGTCGTCGCCCTGAGAGTTCAACGGAAATCCGGGGTGGGTGAGATGGTATCTCCCATCCTTACCCACTTTGGCGATGAAGATGTCCAAACCACCCAGTCCCGGATGCCCGTTGCTCGAGAAATACAGGTCTCCGTTGGGTCTGAAGGTCGGAAAACTCTCGTCGCCCTCGGTGTTGATGGGTGCCCCGAGGTTTTCCACGCCGCCATAGCCTCCCGGCGTGATGCGCACTCGCCAGATGTCCAATCCGCCCTTGCCCCCGGGCATGTCGCTCGTGAAATAGAGCCATTCGCCGTCGGGCGAGATGGCCGGATGGGCATAGCTCGAGAGTGTGTCGCCGGTGAGTTTCACCTCCGTGGGCTTGCCCCATGCGGCATCCGAGCGATTAGAGACCACCAGTTGTGCATATCGCGGATAGCTCGGGTCGGTGACACACTGCGTGAGATACATCTCGCGACCATCGACCGAGAAGCAGCATGCCCCTTCATCGAAATCACTGTTCAAGCCACCTGTCACCGCCTCGGGCTTGCTCCACTTGCCCTTGTCGTCTTTTTCCGACACGAAGATATCGGCCGGTTTGGTGCCGGTGATGCCGCTCAGCTCGTTGCCCTGCGCCTCGTTTCGGGTAGAGGA
>DBQL01000178.1:4160-4799 GCA_002305235.1 Prevotella sp. UBA1395
AGGGCAGCCTGCAGTCCCGACTGTGCCGTGGCGTTGCCGGGCAAGGAGTCGAGCGCCGCTCTGAACATCTCGGCAGCCTCTTTGTAGCTGCCGTTTTTCATGAGTTGTCGGGCCAATGCCAGTCGGTCTGTCGCCCCGGCTGCATCATAGCGCATCATGTTGCGATAGGCGGCGATGGCCTTCGAGGTCTGCAAACTCTTGTCATAGCTGTATGCCATCTTTCCGGCAATGCGCCCCCGCTTGTCGCGATCTTTGGGCGCGGTCTTCTGATAGGCCTGCTTAAACTCGTTGGCCGCATCGAAGTATTCACCCAAGGCGAGGTATTTCTCGCCACGTTTCATGTTGCGGTCGGCCCCGCAGGCGGTCAACAGCAGCAGCGCAAGCATTGCCACGATGCCCGGAATATGTCTTGTAAGGATGCTCTTTATCATTATTTTCAATAACGACAAACCGTTTAGATTATTGTTATCACGGCCCGTCGTTGGCATGTTTTCCATGCCAAGGCTCACCCTCGGGATGCCGTGCCGGCCTCATCATCGTGACGGTATTCCGACCGTAACGAGAGTTTGCTGTCAAATAGTTTCATCAAAACAGGGGTGTCCTCGCATGACAAACGAGAGACGGATATTGGCGTTTTCG
>DBQL01000178.1:4807-5814 GCA_002305235.1 Prevotella sp. UBA1395
CCGCATTTTTTTGCTTGCCATCGGGGTCTTTTCGCGGGGCGAAAAGGCCTCTTTCGCGTCGCGAATAGATAGTAATCGCATCGCGAATAGATAGCAAACGCAAATCTATGGTTTGTCGATATTTTACAAGTTGGTGTTTTTCAGTGTTTTATAAATATTTCGTTCGAGGCCTTGTTTTTGTGTTGTGGCATGCGTTCGGACGTTTGTCGGCGGCGAGGGAAGTGGTTTTTCAAATTCTTTCATCAACATTTTTTGCCGGAAATGCTTACCCCCCCACATTTCAAAAAGCCATGCCCGGAACAGGTACGGGCATGGCTTTTAAAGACTTCGGCGACCTCTTGCCGGTCTGACCGTTATTTGTTGTCCACATGAACGATCTTGGTCTTGGGTTTCTCCTTGTTGCGCAGGTTGGTCACCGTGACCACGGCCTGCGCCAGATTGATGAATGCCTGTCCTGTCATGCTGTCGATATTTGTGGCCGCGGGGGTTCCGGCATCGCCGTTGTCGCAGATACTTTGCACGATGGGAATCTGTGCCAGCAACGGCACATGAAGCTCTTGGGCCAGCGCCTTGCAGCCCTCTTTGCCAAAGATGTAATACTTGTTTTCGGGCAGTTCGGCCGGCGTGAACCAAGCCATGTTCTCTACCAAGCCGAGGATGGGCACGTTCACCTTGTCGTTGCTGTACATGTCTATACCCTTGCGGGCATCGGCAAGTGCCACCTTTTGTGGTGTGGAGACGATGACTGCACCCGTGATCGACAGGGTCTGGAGCAAGGTGAGGTGGATGTCTGACGTACCCGGCGGGGTGTCAAGGATAAAGTAGTCGAGCTCTCCCCAGTTGGCATCGGCAATGAGTTGCTTGAGGGCCGAGGTGGCCATCGCGCCACGCCACAGCGTGGCTGTGTCGGGGTTGACAAAGAATCCGATGCTCAACAGCTTCACGCCATATTTCTCAACAGGCTCGATGAGCTGTCGCCCTTCCACGTCTACGGCGTAGGGGCGGGC
>DBQL01000178.1:5936-23567 GCA_002305235.1 Prevotella sp. UBA1395
GACTTGAGGAACGGGTCGGTCTCGCGCGGAAACACGAGCACGATTTTCACATGGTTGCCGTCAATCTGCGGCTGGTCGGCAAGCATCTCGCTCTCTATCAGATTCTTCTTCGTACCGGCATAGACCACTGTGGCCAATGCGTCGGTAATGAGTTTGGGATATAGTGTCATCTTTATGTTGTAAACTTTGATTTTTGGCAAAAGTACCTAATTATTGGCTAAAAGACGAATGATGCGATGATAAAATCTTGCCAAGTGTTTTTTTTTATTAACTTTGCGACATCAAACAAATCTACTAAGTTTATGAATCTGCTACGTTTTATGGGAACGGCTCTCGCTCTCTCTATGGGCATGGTGTCGCATGCGCAAACCCTTATTCCCACAGATCACACCCGGCTACTCTCGCTCAACGGTATGTGGACGGTCAGGATGGATGGCAACAATACGGCCTATGCCATGCGTGTACCCGGCAATTGGAACATGCAGGGCGTGGGTGCGCCCATCTATCCCGATGGCAGCAAAGACCCGATATTCACCGACAGGCATCCGGCAAGGGTGGCTGAGTACCGCCGACAGTTCACCATACCGTCATCGTGGCGCGGCATGCAGGTATTCATCGCCTTTGATGGTGCCGAGAACGGCTATGCGCTGAAAGTGAACGGACAGGAGATAGGCAGCTTTGGGAGCGCATTCAACCGGTCGATGTTCAATATCACCAAGGCCATCAATCCGGAGGGTGACAACGACCTGACGGTCACGGTGCCGCAAAACAGGATGAAGGGTTGGGAGTTTGATACCAATGACGACTGGGTGTTCGGGGGCTTGTCTCGTGACGTGACACTCTGCGCCGTGCCCCCGATACACTTCGAAGACATCACCATTCGCACGGAGATGAGGGGTGGTGGTGCCCGGGTGTCGGTGTCGACACGGTTGTCTGACCAACAGAAATATGGCCCGCTGACCTTTTCGGGCCGCATCCTCGACGCCTCGGGCCGACAGGTGGCCGCATTTGAACGGCAGACGAGTGAGCAGCTGACCGTGGATCTGGCGACCTGCAAGCCTTGGTCGGCAGAATCGCCTTACCTGTACACGCTGCAACTGGAGCTGGCGGATAACGGGCGCGTCATCGAGCGATGTGAAAACAGGTTCGGGGTGCGCGAGGTGACATGGCGGGATGGTGTGTTCAAAGTGAACGGGCGCGCGATGAGCGAAGAAGAGATGCTTCGAGACCTGCGCATGATGAAAGCCGCCAACATCAATGCCATCAGGGCCTCGCATTATCCGCCTAACCCGCATTTCATGGATATGTGCGACTCGTTGGGCTTTTATGTGATTTGTGAGGTTCCGTTTGGCTTTGGAGACCACCATCTCGGCAAGTCCGACTATCTGGATGTGCTCAAACAGCGGGCATGGTTCACCGTGCAACGAGACAAAAACCGCCCGTCGGTGGTGATATGGAGCGTCGGTAACGAGAATCCCAATACGGCAAACGGTTTTGCCACGGCCCGTTACGTACAAGCGTCAGACCCCACACGCCCCTACGTTTTCCCGCAAACACACAAGCCTTTCAACGACTTGTTAGACAAGATGCCCGACTCTACCGAGATGTTCTCGGCACATTATCCGCTCGCCGGAGAATACAAGGCGTGGTCGGCAAAGGCCCGGAGGCCCATCATGCATACCGAGTATGCCCATGCGCTCGGCACCGACATGGGACAGTTGCAGGAACTTGTGGAGTTGTGGTACAACGACCCCAAGCTGTCCGGAGGCTGTGTGTGGGAATGGGCAGACCAAGGACTGCTCAAGACCGACAGGCGGCTGGCCGACCGTTTCGCTCCCACGGAATATGTGTGGCTCGACGATTCCACCTATTATGATATGCAGGGCATCCTCGGGACAGACGGCATTGTCTATCCCGACCGCACGCCGCAGACCGATTACTACCAAGTGAGGAAGGCCTATTCGCCCGTGAAGATACTGGGCATCAGACCCAAGGACGACAATTATGAGGTGACATTGGTCAACCGCTATGATTTCACGTCGTTGGCAGGAGTGCGTGCTCATATCGACCTGATGGCCGACGCGCGCCTCATCGACAGCACCGAGCTGCCGCTGGACGGAGCTCCGGGCGACACGGTGGGCTTTATGGTGGCCCGACCGCTCGATATGTTTGACGGGGTGTGCTATTATTATCACATCCGACTGAAGGATGCCTCGGGCCGCGAATTCTATGAGAAGTCGCTGCGCATCGGAAACGGGTTCTCCATGAGTCGACTGTCGGAAAATCGCCCCGGGACAGCAGTCAGGCGTAGCAAGACCGACAAACGGGAGATAGAACGATGGGTGAGAGACTGCCTGAGGGTGAGAGTGGGCAAGAAAAACACAATTTGCCAAGACATCAACGTGAAGCGCGCGGACAAGGACAAGCACCGGATATGGTCGAGAAACCTGCTTGAAATCAGTGAAATGACCGTGAACAGCAGAAGGAATAAGAACTTTGTCGTGAAGGGAGTTTTTCGTTGCGACTCAACCCATTATGTTGATGGTGTGATCAACATTGAGGTGGGGGATGACGGAGTGTGGACGGTAGACTATGACCTGCGGGCACACGGCGATGGCAAAGCCGTGGAGATGGGCCTGACGATGCTGCTGAACATGGCGTCGGATGATACCCAACTGGCATGGATGGGGCGCGGACCGTTTGCCAATTATCCGGGTAAAGATGAGTTGAGCGAGTTTGGCGTATGGAAGATGCAAGGCTCAGACCTCTACTTTCCGGGTAATCGGCAGGAGACCGAAGTGGCCATGCTTAGTGACCGAAAGCATGAGAGCGTGGTGATAGTTCCCCATTCTTCGAAGAATATATGTGTGGAACGTGACGAGCATGGTAATGTGATGTTGAGCCACAATGTGCACGTGGCTTGCCCGTTCAATAAAGGCGTGTGGGCCAAGGGTACGGCACAGACCGAGGGCTATCGCATGAAAGATGGTTTCACGCTGATGAAGTTGTCGGATGGATATGACGTGCGGATGGCAGGGATCTTTGGTCATGAGGGTATGAAGGCTGCGGAGAGCGGACAATTCGTGCGATGGAAGAGGGGCGAGGGCTTTGTTCCTTTCCGTGCCTCATACGACCAATAATCCTTCGGAATCATAACATTTTGTTTAATGTAACGTTATTATACAGAGATGAGAAAACTATTGATTTTGCTGCTTTTCCTTCAATTAGGTTTGCGAGTATGTGGTCAACACAACTATAATGTGGTGTTCGTGGGCAACAGCATCACCTTTGGCGCGTTGCACAAGAACCCCAAGCAGACCGCGCCGCCACAGGTTTGTGCACGCTGGCTGGCTCAACAGCCGGGAGTGGGCGAATGTCATGCGGTGAATATGGGCAAGAGCGGACGGACCACCTTCAACTTTGTACCGGCCAAAACGGGCATCACCAACTATTGGAACGAGTTGAAATCGGCGACGGCCGACATCATGGCGGCCCATCCCGAAGGCAGGTTGGTGTTCTCGATGATGCTCGGAACCAATGATGCCGCAGAGCGTCCCGGCAACAGCCGGACCACTCCTTTCATGTATGAGCACAACATGAAACTGATCATAGACTCACTGCTCGCGATATATCCCCGGGCACAGTTTGTGATCCATCGTCCCATATTCTATTCGGTACCCTTTACCACTCGCGGCGGAAGCATACAGACCAAGGAGGGCCGGAAAATGCTTGCCGTGTACTATAAAAGGGTGAAAAACATCGTGAAATACTTTGAGACACGCTATCCCGGACAGGTGCATGCCGGTGACGGGGACGCATACCGATACTTTGAAAAACATTATTCAACCATGCTTGTTCATGAAAAGGGCTATCAGGAATGTGATTTCTGGCTGCATCCCAACGAAGAAGGCTCGCGTGTGTTGGCCGAATATTGGGGCAAAGCCATTGTCAAGGCCTTGAAGATAGGACAATAGATTGTGGCAAACGGAACAACAAACATAATCAGATTAATCAAAAAACAGGTAGATATGAAACATCAAAAACTTCTTATCGCGTCTTTGTTGGCCCTTCCGATGATGGGACACGCCAAGGATATGGAATGGTATTCGGGCGGACACGTGACGTATTCCGTACAAAAGTCATACGGAACGGTAGTCGACAAGGCTATGGAGATGTTTGAGTCGGATATGCGTGCGGTGACGGGAAAGTCGGCGCACCGCAAGGCCGACGGTGATATTGAGATCTATCAGCTCGATAGAATCAACAACAAGGAGATGAAGGTACTCGACAAGTACAATGTGCCATATCACAAAATCATCACCAAGCAAGACGCGTTTTGGATGGGCGTGCGCAAGGGAAAGGTGGTCATTGTGGGAAGTAACGGTCGCGGTACGGCATACGGAATACTCGAACTCTCACGCATGGCCGGGGTATCGCCGTGGATATGGTGGGGTGATGTGAAGCCCGAAAGAAAGAAGCGGCTGACCATCGACGACAGCTTCGAGACCGTGCAAAGTCCGTCGGTGGAGTATCGTGGCGTGTTTATCAACGATGAGGACTGGAGCAATCGGGTGTGGGACAAGAACAAATTAGACACCCGACTGAAGGCCGGCGAGATGGGACCGAAATACTATCATAAGCTTTTCGAACTGTTGCTGCGGCTCAGGGGCAACGCCCTGTGGCCGGCCATGCACCCCGGGACGACGGCCTTCTTTAAGGTGAAAGGCAACAAGGAGGTGGCCGACTCGTTTGATATCAGTGTGGGTTCGTCACACTGTGAGCCTATCTTGAGAAACAATGTGGACGAATGGGACGTGAACAAGCGCGGACCGTACAACTTTATCAGTAACCGTAAGCAGGTGGAGGAATACTGGCGGGAACGGGCTAAGGAGACGGCGGGCATGGACGCGCTATATACCATCGGCATGAGAGGCATTCACGACGGGTCGATGGAGGGCGTGAAGACCAAGCAGGAGAAGTTGCAGGGCTTGCAGTCGGTAATCGACTTCCAACGCCAACTGTTGGCAGAGGAGGTGAATAAGGATGTGACCAAGGTGCCTCAAGTGTTCATTCCCTATAAGGAGGTGCTCGAAATCTATGAAGACGGACTGCAGGTGCCCGATGATGTTTGTCTGATGTGGTGTGACGATAACTACGGATATATGACCCGATTGTCGGATGCCGAGCAACAGAAACGCAAGGGCGGGGCAGGCGTGTATTATCACCTGAGCTATTGGGGGCGGCCGCATGATTACCTTTGGCTCACCACCACCCAGCCGGGGTTGGTCTATAACGAGATGAAACAGGCTTACGACCATCAAGCCAGACGTCTGTGGATTGTGAATGTGCACGACCCTAAGGTGGCGGCTTACGACCTCAGTCTGTTTATGGACATGGCATGGGATATCAATGCCGTGGGGCCCAACAGTCTGCAAAAGCATCTTCAGGACTGGCTCGCGCAGCAGTTTGGTGAAGAGGCCGCACGACAACTGGTGAAACCCATGACGGAGTATTACAGGCTCTGCGCCATTCGCCGGCCCGAGTTTATGGGGTGGAACCAAGTGGAGTTGGACAAGAAAAAATATGAGCGCGGATGGTCGCCCGTGCAGGATACTGAGTTCAATGCCGAGGAGTTTGGAAACGAATTGGAGCGGTATCTCGCAGACTTTGAGGCGGTGAAAGGACAGATAGACCAAGTGGAGAAGCTGATTCGGTCCGACCTCAAGGATGCGTTTTTTGCAGCAATCAAATATCCGGTCTATGCATCGGCAGCGATGGCGACCAAGCAATTGCAGGCTCAGGAGGCGCGACACATCGGCAAACCCTCGAGCTTTCATCGCGATGAGGATGCCTTGGAGTCGGCCGTGAGAAGCTGGAACGCCTATCGGGAGATCGTGGATCTCACACAATATTATAATAAGGAAATGGCCGACGGCAAATGGGATGGCAACATGGATATGGCACCGCGTGAGTTGCACGTGTTCCAAGAGCCAACGTTGCCGGGTAAACTCACGCAGGAGGAGATTCGGAAATATTCCGACGCGAAACCCGTACCTGCCAAACTGATTACTGACAGATGCATCGTGCGCAACGCCTGCGACTATTCATCGGCATCGCAAGGAGCACAGACGGTGGAGATGTTGGGCCATTCTAACAAGGCCGTGGCATTGCCCGCCGGAGGAAGTTTGGTGTATAAGTTCTACGCGGAGGATGGCGATGCTGTGCTGCGAACGGCCCTGATACCCACCCAAGCCAATGACAAGGGAGACATCAGGTATTCTATCAGCATTGATGGACAGCCCCCAATCATTTACTCGCTCAAGGAAAAGTTCCGGTCGGAGCGATGGAAACAGAATGTGCTGAGGGGACAGGCCATTCGCTCGGAGAATATCAAGCTCTCGGCAGGAACACATACTTTGGAGATCAAGGCGTTAGACGCACACATCATCGTGGACCAATGGATGATCGATTACAACATCGATCGCCGGTTTTATATGTTTCCAATCAAGTCGGCCTTGTAAGGAACGGGAATGGAATAGAAGCCTTTTGTCTTGACGCGTGGTGAGGCATCACGCTGCCAAAGACGCGGAAAGGCTGTCTGAGGGTTGTGAACTCCGGCAATATGGCAAGTCCCATCATCGGCTTACGGTGATGGGACTTGCATTGTTCTCACTTGGATGTTTCGAGGCTGCTGCGCTTGGTGCGATGATAGCTGCGGTATTCATCGAGCGGAATTTCCACGTTGGGCTCGGTTAATTCGCCTGCGCGGGGCAGGTGAAAGCGCAGGTATCGAATATTCAGGCCGCGCGATATCCACATCGACTCATAATAAGTCTGGATGGAAAGGATAGGGGAGCCTTGCAGGTTGTGGGGTGTCTGATGATAAAGATCATCGGTACAGAGGTCTGTCGGGAGTGCGTTGGCCTCTACCATATACTTGGTATAGGTAAAAAGGAAGTTGGAGTCGGTCTTGAGATGAATCAGTCCGCCATCGACAAGAAATCGGCGATAACGTTCCATGAAATAGGTGGAGGTGAGCCGTTTGCGTGGATTCTTCATCTGAGGGTCGGAGAATGTGAGCCAGATTTCCTGCACCTCGTCTTGCGAGAAGAACCGATCGATGATCTCAATGCTTGTGCGAAGAAAGGCCACATTGCCCAATTGTTGCTCGATGGCCAATTTGGCACCGGTCCACATACGTGCGCCTTTGATGTCAACACCGATAAAATTCATATTGGGAAATAGCTTGGCCAACCCCACGGTATATTCTCCTTTGCCGCATCCCAACTCGAGGACGATGGGGTTGTCGTTATGAAAATACTGCTCGTGCCAATGCCCTTTCATCAGGAAGGGAACGTTGTCAACGATGGAATAGGGATATTCGAAGACATTATTCATCTCCTTCATCTCCGCGAATTTGGCTAATTTTCCTTTGCCCATAATTATATTTTTGAATGCAAAGGTACAATAAAAGGTTAGCTTTGAAGAGAAAAGTGATGAAAAAGCTCAATAAAACAAAGACCATGCTAAAAGAAAAGAAGCTAAAATACAAAGGCCGGTATGGTCTGAATACCATCTGATAAGTTGTAAAAACAGTGTTTTACACGTAGCCTTTATATTTTAGCTCCCATTGTTTTCAGGTCTCGCGGGGTGACGAAATCCGGGTGGTTGTTATTCGATTACCACTGTGGTCCATCCGTGTTTGTCCTCTACCGTACCATATTGGATGCCTCGAAGCGTCTCGTACAGCTTCTGAGACCATGGCCCCGGCTTCTCTCCAAAGTCGTAACGCTTGCCGGTATCCATGTCGTCGAGGTGCGAAATGGGCGAGATGACGGCTGCCGTTCCGCAGGCTCCGGCCTCTTCAAAGGTTTCCAGCTCATCCTCGGGCACCGGTCTGCGCTCTACTTTCAGGCCCAGATCTTCGGCGATTTGCATAAGACTTTTATTGGTGATGGATGGGAGAATGGAGGAAGATTGTGGTGTGACATAGGTGTTGTTCTTGATGCCGAAGAAGTTGGCCGCACCACATTCATCCACATATTTCTTCTCCTTGGAGTCGAGATAGAACTCGCTGGCATATCCCTTTTCGTGGGCAATGGAGTTGGCTTTGAGTGAGGCAGCATAGTTGCCACCTACCTTGTAAGTACCGGTTCCGAGCGGAGCAGCACGGTCATAGTCGCGGATAATGACGTAAGGATTGCTGGCAAAGCCTCCCTTGAAGTATGGTCCGACGGGCGTTACGAATATGAGAAAGCAATATTCTTTGGCGGGATGAACTCCAACCTGAGCACTTGTACCGATGAGCAGAGGACGGATATAGAGTGTGGCGCCACTCTCGTAGGTAGGAATGTACTCTTGATTGA
This sequence comes from Prevotella sp. UBA1395, assembly GCA_002305235.1. Lineage (GTDB taxonomy): Bacteria > Bacteroidota > Bacteroidia > Bacteroidales > Bacteroidaceae > Prevotella. Next base: position 14,303 of record DBQL01000178.1, read on the forward strand.
GGCGTACAACTTTCTTCACCATATTCTCAAACAACTCCGTGGGCACCTCGGGCATCAAGATTCCACGGCATGTACTCTGCAGACGGGCGGCGTTCTCGTCCATGCGGAATACTCGCACTTTGCCGTCAGGGCAGCGATAAGCTTTGAGTCCCTCAAAGGCTTCCTGCCCATAATGAAGGCAGGTGGCAGCGATGTGAAGGTTCAGATACTCGTCTGAACTCACCTCGATTTCGCCCCATTTGCCATCGCGATAATAGCATCGTACGTTGTAATCGGTCTTCATGTAACCGAAAGACAAATTAGCCCAATCTAATTCTTTCATATTATTTCGATTTATAATGCTTTGCCTATAATTTGTTGCAAAAGTACAAATAATAACTATTTATTGCAACTTTTCATGGTTTTTTCTATTCGTTTTCTAACAATTTCTGTATCTCTTCGTCCGTTTTCGTGAGACGATCCTTACAGAGTTTGATGAGTTGCTGGGCTTTTTTCAGGTGTTTGGACATCTCATCGATATCCAATTCGTTGTTTTCTAATTTCTCGACAATGTCTTCCAATTGGCGGATGGCAGTCTCATATTTTGTTTCTGTAGCCATGATCTGTGGTGGTTGGGTATAGTGAAATGAATGTGAATATTACTTATTGTACAACCGATCGTATCTTCCCGTGCTCCACACGAGTCTCGATCTCATCTCCCTTTTGCAGTTTGGAGGCATCTCTGACGGCTTTTCCTTGATGCAAAGTGATGCTGTATCCACGTTTCAGCAGGATTTGCGGGTCTACGGCTTGCAGTCTGATGGCAAACTGTTGCAGTCGGTGTGTCTCATTCATCAAGCGCTTTTCGACCAATGGCCGGATAGCTTTGTCGATGAGGTCTAAGCGATGTTGGCATTGAATAATACGTTTTGGGACGAGTGAGGTGATAGAGTTCGACAGTCGGATAAGTCGTGCTTCCTGTCGGCTTCTGACCATAGAGAAGAGCATGGGGATGCGTTCCGCGCAGCGATCAAGTCGCGCATGCTCTCGCTCCATGTGGTAATTGACATGCGTGGTAATGCGGCTTTGACAGTCTTCAAGATGACTCCATACCCCGACAAGGTGGTCGATGAGGAATGCCGCAGCTGCGGTGGGCGTTTTTACCCTTGTGTTTGAGACCATGTCGAGTATGCTCTCGTCGCGATCATGGCCTATGCCGGTGATGATGGGGAGTGGGAAATTGGCCACGTTCTCGGCCAAGGCAAGCGTATCAAAACCACTCATGTCGGCCGTTGCACCACCACCTCGAATGATCACCACAACGTCAAATCGGTCGGTATATCGGTTGATTTGGTCAAGTGCTGCTATCACCGAATGCTCCACTTGCTCTCCCTGCATGATGGCAGGGAACAGTTTGGGGTAGAATACGAGGTTGTAATCGTTGTGCGACAAATGGTTACAGAAATCGCCATAGCCCGCCGCATTCTCACTGGAAATGACCGCCACTCGCTGCGCAAACATCGGAATCTCCAAGTCTTTCTGCATGTCATAGATTCCCTCTTCTTTAAGTTGGCGAATGATTTCGAGCCGTTTTCGTGCCATGTCACCCATTGTATAGTTGGGGTCAATATCTTGCACGATCCACGAGAAACCGTAGGTCTCGTGGAAATCAGCGGTGACAGAGAGCAACACTTTCATGCCGGCATGGAAGGGTTGGCCCGTGGCGCGCTCGAATTTCGGTCGCAAAGATTGCCACACAGACTTCCAACATTTGGCCGAAGCCCGTGCTATCGGAGTGGGAGCGAACATGTCTTTTTGGATGAGTTCCATGAAACAGTGCCCCCTTACCTCGCGTACTTCAGAGAGTTCGGCCTCAACCCAATAGGCGTTGGCAAACGCATGGTCGATCACATTGCGCACCAACGAGTTGAGTTCATATAGTGAAAGTGTATCCTTTTGCATGAAAAGTATTGATTGATATATTGTTATGGCATGCGCCGCATCATCATTTCTTCAGTCCTTCCTGATACGCCTTCCAAAAGTCGGGAATGCCATAGCCATAGATATTGTCGGGATAGGCAGCATGATGTCCGGCTTGCCGGATGAGGTTCATAATCTCGTATGAGGTCTTTTGGGGCAGGGCCTGCCACAGACAAGCCACCATTCCGCAAGTGATGGGCGCGGCAAAAGATGTACCGTTGGCCGTGGTGATCACCCCCGTGCCATCAATCACTGTCGACATATTGCCCTGTGCGGCCACATCCGGCTTTACCCGCCCGTCAAAAGAAGGGCCTACCGAACTGAATCTCGCATTCACGCTGTCGCTCGACAACGCCGCTACGGCGATGATATCCCGTGCGTCTGCCGGGAAGTTGATACGTTTCCACGTCTTCAATCCCTCATTTCCCGCACTGTTGACAAGTATCATTCCCTTGGAGGCAATCATCGATGCCGTGCGCGAGTTGATGGCAGTTTTTCCATCTTGTTCACGGTAAGCATGGTTGGTTTCCTGATCATCGAACTTGGTATATCCCAATGAAGAATTGATGATATCCACTCCTATGGAGTCGGCATATTCCACAGCTTGAGCCCAATAGTCCTCTTCAACGAGAGCCTCCGTGCGTCCGTCCTCGCTCCTGAGCAGCAAATAGGAGGCGTGAGGAGCCGTTCCAACAAATAGGCTGTCCATGTTAGCCCCCATGTCCGAGAGCACCATCGTGCCGTGATCACCCAGTCTGTACACATCATCGGTATAAGGATATACAAAGTCGCGCGTACCAATGATTTTGACATTCTTAAAGTAATCGATCTTGTCTACATTCATAAATCCGCCGTCAATGATCGCGATGAGCATACCGTCGCCCTTGAACCCGGCATCGTGCAACTTGATGCCGTTGAGCATCTTGATTTGGCTTAGCCCCTTTCCATATTGGTTTACGCGCTTGTACAACGCTGCCATGCTGTCTGTTTTGATCATATCCGGTTTCTCCGGTATGACAGAATCGGGCGTCTCAAACACTCTAACCATTTGCCTCACGAACGGAAGCTGACTGATCTGCGGCAATATTGCTGTGTCAGATATCTTGACAAGCAAAGTATTGTTCCACTTGCTTTTGCCGATAACACTCACTCCGAGCTTGTTAATCTTATTGATGTATTTCTGCGATAAAGGCAGGTCGGTTGAGTCAAGGGGCATGTTTTGTCTTTTCCTTCGCTCCAAAGCCTTTGCCGACAAGAATTTCTCGGGCTGCTGTAATGAAAAGGTCGTACCGTTCTTGTCTTTCAAAGTTACCCGGTAGATGGCGTATTTTCCACCGGGATATGCAGTTTTTTTGTTCCCTTGGGCATTGAGCGAGAACGATGTTGAGGCCAATAGTAGGATTAAGAGTATTTTTTTCATCAATAGAATTTATTTTGTATATTGCAAAAGTAGTGTTAAAAAGGCAGAACTCCAAAAGTTTTTCGTACTTTTGCAATGTCTTATGGATAGTGACAACAAGCAAGCAACGCTCGAATTAGGCACTCAACCTGTGGGTCGTTTACTCCTACAATATGCCTTGCCAGCCATCATTGCGATGACTGCTTCATCACTTTATAATATCATCGACCGTGTCTTTATCGGCCAGATTGTCGGACCAATGGCCATCTCGGGTCTTGCCATCACCTTTCCCTTCATGAATCTTTCCACGGCTTTCGGGGCTGCGGTGGGTGTCGGGGCATCTACGGCAATATCAGTCAAATTGGGCCAGCGCGACTATCAGACGGCTCAAGACCTTTTGGGAAACACCGTTACCTTGGCCATGATCGTGGGCATTGCCTTCGGCATCATCTGCTTTGTTTTCCTCGATCCCATATTGCGTTTCTTCGGTGCGAGCGACGAAACCATTCCCTATGCTCGCGATTTCATGCAGGTCATACTTGCGGGAAACATCATCACTCATGTTTATTTCAGTCTGAACGCAGTGCTTCGTGCGGCCAGCAAACCTCGCCAAGCCATGTTTGCCACCATCTTCACGGTGATGATGAACGTCGTCTTGGATGTGGTGTTCGTGCTTTGGTTGGGATGGGGAATACGCGGAGCAGCCCTTGCCACCATCCTTTCGCAGTCATTGGCGTTGGTCTATCAGATCAGGCTTTTGACCAATGAGCAAGAGCTCCTTCGCCTAAAAAAAGGCATTTACCGGCTCAAATCCGGCTTGGTCAAGAACATTATAGGAGTTGGCATCTCTCCGTTCCTGATGAATCTCTGCGCTTGTGTCATCGTGATTTTCATGAACAACCAGTTCGTGAAATATGGAGGTGACCTTTCTGTCGGTTCGTATGGCATAGCCAACTCCATCGGAACCGTGTTCGTGATGTTTGTTTTCGGTGTCAATCAGGGCATGCAACCCATAGCCGGATATAACTATGGCAGTCAGCAATTAGACCGTCTCATGCGTGTGCTGAAGCTATCAATCATTGGCGCCACGTGCATCATGACCACGGGTTGGCTCATCGCGATGCTCTTTCCACAGTACTGTGCCCGGCTGTTCACTACCGACAAGGAACTCATCGCGCTTGCATCCGATGGCATTCGCATCAATATGTTGCTCTATCCCATCATCGGATTTCAGATGGTGGTCACCAATTTCTTCCAGTGTATCGGCAAGATCAAGATCAGCATCTTCCTCTCGTTATCCCGACAGTTGCTGCTTTTGCTGCCATTGTTGGCCCTTCTCCCCACATTCTTTGGGCTCGACGGAGTGTGGTATTCCTTGCCGGTTTCCGACTTTTTCTCAGCCATTCTCGCTGCGACCGTTATGTATTATAACTACATGAAATTCAAGAAACAACTAAAATCATCGCATCATGGATAAACCCCAAATGATTATCAATATCGGCCGTCAGGTAGGCTCGGGTGGCCGGATGATAGCCAAACAGTTGGCCGAAGAGTTTGAATGTTCGTTATATGACAAGGAACTGCTGAACCTCGCGGCCAAGGAAAGCGGATTCAGCGAGAAGTTTTTCGAGGAGAACGATGAGCAGAACGGTTTTTTAAAGTCATTGTCTCACGTTCATGTACCATTGTTCGGAGAGAACTACTACTACAAGAACAACTTCTCGCAAGAGAATCTTTATCAGTTCCAGAGTGATGCCATCCGCAAGGCCGCGGGTCTTGGGAGTTGTGTATTTGTAGGTCGAACGGCCGACTATGTGCTTCGCGACTTCAAGAATACCGTCAATATCTTTATCTCTGCCGACCTCGAAGACCGCATCCGTCGAGTGTGCAAGCGCAGGGAAATATCGCGTGGCGAAGCCAAGAAACTGATCAAGAGAAAAGAGGATGAGCGCGCCTCCTATTATAATTATTATACGGGCAAGCAGTGGGGCCATGCCGAAAGCTATGACCTTTGTGTCAATACCAGTCGGTTGGGCATCGAGGCCACGGGCTGTTTCATCGCATCTTTCATCAGGCTCAGGTTCGGGCTTACCCCCGGGGAGGCCCATATTCACGTGTCCGAGCGATGACTACCATAGGCATTCTCAGCGACACGCACGGTCATTGGGACACGAAGTATGAGACCTATCTTGGCCATTGCGACGAGATTTGGCACGCCGGCGACATCGGCGGCATCGAGCTGGCCGATCGTTTCGAGCGCATGAAACCCCTGTTTCGGGCGGTCTGCGGCAATATAGACGGCGCGGAGCTGCGCTTGCGATACCCCGAGATACTTCGTTTCCGGGTGGAAGACATCGACGTGTTGATAAAGCATATCGGCGGATACCCCGGTCATTACGATGCCTCCGTGCGCGATATCATTCGACACCGGCCGCCACAACTGTTTGTCTCGGGCCATTCCCATATTCTCAAGGTGATGCCCGACCACCGGCTCGACCTGCTTCACATCAACCCCGGAGCAGCCGGAACAACAGGTTGGCACAAGGAACGCACATTGATAAGACTTGCCATCGAAGGCAATAAATTCACCGATTGTGAAGTTATTACATTAGGTAAACGATAATATCAGACAGCAGATGAATGCCCTCTCACAGCAGATACATGCTTATTTGGAGCTGATGCGCAACTCCACCCTGATGGTCAGCGAGCAAGATCGGGCCAACATGGATATCCTGATCACCATGCTCGGACCTGTGGACAAGGAAATTATATCCGTTCGCTATGGTCTTTTCGGCAGGCCCATGGAACCCCTTGAGACCATAGCCCGGCATCATCGGGTAAGCCCCGAGGTGATCGAGGAGATCATCGAAAAAGATTTTCGCAAGCTCGCCATTACTCCCGAATGGCAGATGATGATACTGCGGTTTTCGCCATTGGTAAGAAAACGGATAGGTATCATCCCTTAACTTCTCACCGTCAATTTTTGTTTCAATGAAAAAAATACTTCTATTAGGCTCAGGCGAACTGGGCAAAGAGTTTGTCATTGCGGCCAAACGGGCCGGACAGTATGTCGTGGCCTGCGACCAATACGACCATGCGCCTGCCATGCAGGTGGCCGATGAGTGCGAGGTGTTCTCCATGCTCGATGGCGATGCCCTTGCCGCCGTGGTCGGAAAACACCGCCCCGACATCATCGTTCCCGAGATAGAGGCTATCCGCACCGAGCGTCTTTTCGAGTTTGAGAAGGCCGGCATACAAGTCACGCCCTCCGCGCGCGCGGTGAATTTCACGATGAACCGTCGTGCCATCCGCGACTTGGCCTCGCGCGATCTCGGTCTCCGCACCGCCAAGTACCATTATGCCCGCACCTTCGATGACTTCAAGCGTGCCGCCGAAGATATTGGCTACCCCTGTGTGGTGAAGCCCCTGATGTCGTCGTCGGGACACGGCCAGAGCTATGTCTACAATGAGAACGATCTTCAGGAGGCCTTTCGTGAGGCGATGGAAGAGGGGCGTGGCGACGTGAAGGAGGTGATTATCGAGGAATTTATCGACTTCGACTCCGAGTTCACCTTGCTCACGGTGACCCAGAAAAACGGTCCCACGCTCTTCTGTCCTCCCATCGGTCATGTGCAGAAGGGCGGCGACTATCGCGAGAGTTGGATGCCCTGCGCGCTGTCGGAAGATGCCCTGCGGTCTGCCGAGCATATCGCCGGCGAGGTCACCAAGGCACTGACGGGCTACGGATTGTGGGGCGTGGAGTTCTTCCTGACCAAGCAAGGTGAGGTGATTTTCTCAGAGTTGAGTCCGCGTCCTCACGACACCGGCATGGTGACCCTGAGCCATTGCACCAACCTGAGTGAGTTTGAGCTTCATTTCCGGGCAGTGATGGGCCTCACCATTCCCGCCATTCACTTGGAGCATAGCGGTGCCTCGGCGGTCATCCTGTCGCCGGTCGACACTGCCGAGCCGCTCGATTACAATCTCAACGACGTGTGCGCCGCCGATAGGGCAAGGGTTCGCCTGTTTGGTAAACCGGTGGCTCACGTGGGTCGCCGCATGGGCGTGGTGCTGTGTTATGACGAGGTGGGATGTGATATCAGCGCCCTGCGCGACAAGGCCAAGCACTTGGCGCAGACGGTATTGGGCACCGACCCCTATATGTCCAAGTAAACATTTGTGAGCCAAATGAATTTAGGGGAACTCATCAACCTGCCCAAAATCCTCGACCCGAGGGGCAATCTCACGGTGGCCGAGCAGCTGAGGCAAGTGCCGTTTGCCATCAGTCGTGTCTATTGGACCTACGATGTCCCGTCGGGTGAGCACCGCGGGGGGCATGCCCACCGCCACTGCCGGGAGTTTATCGTAGCCGCGAGCGGCTCGTTCAACGTCACGCTCGACAACACGATAGAGAAGAGAACCTTCTTGCTTAACCACCCTTATCAGGGGTTGCTCGTGGAAACGGGTGTGTGGCGCACGCTCGAAGACTTCTCGTCGGGGGCCGTTTGCTTGGTCTTGGCCGAAGACCTTTATGATGAATCAGACTATATTCGTGAGTATGACGAATATGTGAACTACTTGAGAGCCAACCTTTAGACCGTTTGCGATATGTGGGAAGTGATACGCTATTCGGATGCTTGTCGTGAGACGTGGAACCGCTTTGTCGCCACGAGCCGGCAAGGCACGTTCTTGTTCGACCGTGATTACATGGACTATCACCGGTCGCGTTTCACCGACCATTCGCTCTTGGTGTATCGCAAGGGTCGCCTCTTCGCGCTTCTTCCCGGCAATGTAGACCACGACGTGCTATGGTCACACCAAGGTCTTACTTACGGCGGACTGCTCACGCAAGACCGTGCCACGGTGGCCGACGTGTGCGAAGTTTTCGAGGCAATCAATGCCTACCTTCGGTCACAGGGCTTCCGCCGCGTGGTCTACAAGGCCGTTCCGTGGATATACCATCGTCTTCCCGCCGAGGAAGACCTGTATGCCCTGACCGCCATTTGCCATGCCCGGCTCACCGTCAGACACGTGTCGTCCACGCTGTCCCAACCTCGTTTGCCGTTCCGCGAGTCGCGGATGAGTGGTCTGCGCAAGGCCAAGCGCATGGGACTGACCGTGGGAGAGCACACCGATTTCGGGCTGTTTTGGCCCATTCTCACCGACAATCTCCATCGGCAGTATGATGCCCGTCCGGTGCATACGGTCGAAGAGATGCAGTCTCTGCACGCGAAGTTCCCCGACCGCATTCGTCTTTTCATGGCTTTCCAAGCAGAGCGGCCCTTGGCCGGAACCGTTGTATTTGAGACACCGCAGGTGGCTCACACCCAGTATATATCGGCATCGCCTGAGGGCAAGGCCGTCGGGGCGCTCGACCTGTTGTTCGACGACCTGCTGCATCGGCGCTATGCCCATGTCCGATATTTCGATTTCGGGAAGTCGAGCAACGGCGATGGGCGGGAACTGAACCACAGCCTCATCTTCCAGAAGGAGGGTTTCGGAGGGCGCGCGGTGTGTTACGACTGGTACGAATACGACTTGTAACAACCCCATTTCATTTTTTTTGGCATGAAGATAGACTATCTGAGTTTGAAGAAGGTGACCGCCATGCACCGTGACGAGATCATGGATGCCGTGGCGCGCGTGGTGGATAGCGGCCGGTATCTGCAGGGGGCGGCCAACGCCCGGTTTGAGCACGACTATGCGTCGTATGTCGGCACACGCCACTGCGTGGGCTGCGGCAATGGTCTCGATGCCCTGACGCTCATCTTCAGAGCTTATATTCAGATGGGCGTGATGCGTCCGGGCGACGAGGTCATCGTGCCGGCCAACACCTATATCGCCTCTATACTCGCCGTGACGGAGAACAGATTGAGACCGGTCTTGGTGGAGCCGGAGATCGGGACG
>DBQL01000214.1 GCA_002305235.1 Prevotella sp. UBA1395
AAACAGGTATTGTGGCGTGTAGCCGCCCATGTCGACAACAATCTTTTGGAAGACGATACCGGGAGATTGGGGCTGCAGGGTGAGTTTATGCGTCGTGCCCTCGCCAATGGGAAGCTCTACGACGCTCTCCACAACACGACGCGCCACTGTGGGATAATAGATCGAATAAATGTTCTGGGGCGACTCATTGAGCCGGTGGTTGAAGTTGATATCCTTGGATTTTCCGTCGAGTGTCACGGTGTAGACCATGCCGCCAACATTCAGATAGTCGAGCGTAGACTTCACCACAACATGCACCTTGACCGTCTGACGCGGCGTGGTGGTATTGAACCGGTAGACCAGATTCGACTTCCCCGTGGCAGCTGTATAAGGCATCAGGGCGATGGCATCCATGCTACGGCCCACAAATGGCAACACCGTCCATTTGGCATCACCGTCCTCATTGGCCTCATAATAATGGGTAGCCTCCATAATGACTTGACCGTTCTTCTCGGAGAATGTATAGGCGTTCCAGCCGTTGTTGTCCAAACGATATACCTTAGGACAGGTATCCTTCTTGAAATTGTCGTTCCAACCGGTGTAACCAATATGTTTCTGGGTCATCATACCATTCCATTTGCCTCCCGACATCTCATGATTGTAGGCGGCACAAAGCATGGAGTCGCGACGGAACGCAGCCTCCACACGGTCGGCCCATAGATTGGTCATGGGGTCACTCTGCTCATAGAGCGCATGGTTCATGGCCTGAGCGTAATACATCTGGTAAAGGTTGCTCATGGCTTGAACCGGAAACAGCACCAGCTGCCGATAGCTATCCTGCTGCTCCGGCGTAAGCGAGACAAACTGCCTAAGGGCCTCAGCCTCCAACCTCATATAGTCATCGGCCACACGTTTCCACTCCCCGGTCTCGAGGTTATAGGTCTTGGCATCGAGCATCTCGGCCGTGCACCTGCCGGCATACTTGCATTGCAGGTTCAGGATCCGGGCCGCTTCAGAGGCCTGTTGCGCCCCCCACGCCGCGGCACAGAATGCCTGTGTATGGTCCGTGACATTGTCGGCGCGATAGGTTTTCGGATTCCATGCCATGTCGAGGAAGAACTGAATGGGGTATTCCATCGGCTTGAGGTCACCCACATTGAGTATCCATAGTTTCTCGATGCCGTGTCCGTAGGCCAACTGCAACTGCTCCCACATGTTCTGTGTGGGGGTGACATTAAGCCATTTTGTGTTGCGCGGCGCACCCACATAGTCCACATGATAGTAGAGACCCCATCCTCCTTTGCGTGCCCTTTCCTTGGCATTGGGCACGCGGCGCACGTTGCCCCAGTTGTCATCGCATAGCAAGAGGGTCACGTCGTCGGGCACACGCATGCCCTTGTCGTAGTAGTCGAGCACCTCTTTATACAGTGCCCATACCTGCGGCGTTTCCTTGGCGGGTCGCTTAGTCACCTCGGAAATGATCTTTCGCTGATTGCTTACAATCTGTTGCAAGAGCTTGGTGTCGGCCTCTTCGCTCATTGCCTCGTCGCCATCGCCACGCATACCGATGGTCACAATGTCCTCGGTGTTCTTCATGCGCTCTATACCCTCACGGAAAAAACGGTCGAGATTCTTGGCGTTGGTATTGTAGTTCCACGGTCCCCATTGGCTTCTACGATCGGCATACTCCTGATGATTGCGGGCCATCGGCTCATGATGCGACGTTCCCATGATGATTCCCATCTCGTCGGCAGTCTTGGAATTAAGCGGGTCATCGGCATAAAACGACCACGACCACATGGCCGGCCACATGAAATTAGCCTTCAGACGCAACAGCAACTCAAAGCATTTGGCATAAAACTCATGGCCTCCACGCTTGGTGTTGAACGTGTTGTGGACCCATGATGTGAGGCACGGGGCCTCATCGTTAAGGAATATTCCACGATAGCGCACGGCCGGTTCACCGTCGGTATAGATTCCGCTCAAGGCAAAAATACGTTCCTGTCGCACCGTGGGAACATCTGCCCACCAATACCACGGAGACACTCCCATCTGCCTACTGAGTTCGTATATGCCATAGATGGTACCCCGACGGTCGCTGCCTGCGATGACCAACTGTTGCCCCACGATAGTGATGATAAACTTTTCTGTCTTTCCCTTGAGTGCCTTGACGTCTATCTTGCCCTGCCCTGCCATCTTGTCGATGGCATCGCTGTGGCCAAGTGTTCCGGCAATGACAGTGGCATTGTCGCGAGTACCCATCACGGCGACGTGCCCGGTGACGCGCCCGAAATCGGCCAAAAGGTTTCGGACGGCAATCATCACACCCCTTTCGTCCTTGGCATCGACATATACCGAGGGATGGGTCAGGTCGAGATCACCCGACGAGAAACTGATGAACCGCTCCGCCGCATGACCTGAAGCCACGATAGAAAACAAGACAACACATTGAAAGAATATTCTTTTGAACATGATTAGAATGAGTTATGATTTGAGATTAGTATTCGTACAGCTTGACGTGGATGATGCGCCAGTTGCCCAAGTCCACGTGTCGGCCCTGATGATTCTGGTCTCCATTCAGTCGGCGCACATACTCGATCTGTCCCGATGGCGCAATGGTCACCTCATCGACAGTACCCAATCCGACGCAACGCCCGCTCCAACGGTCGGCCTTCGATGCACCGTCACGACTATTTCCGTCCATCGCGAAACCATCTTCGCCTAACCGTCGTGCCTGTTGCCCACCGAGTTCGTTGCGGTGTTTGAACACCGTCACCACCCCACTGCCGGCTATCAGGTAGTCGTGCCTGCCCACTTTAAGAATCAAGGCACCCGCTTCGGGCCATTCATCGGCCTGCGCTGCCCACGGCAAGGTGTTGCCGTGGCTACAAGTCATCACCACATCGCCATCCACAATGACCGTGTCACGGGTGTCCTTATCGAGCAGCACACCCCATTTGGTGACCGTCTTCCCACCCTGAGCCTGCAATATCCGGGGCATGAGCTGGTGCAGGAGGCCGTATGCCGACGTCAGATTGCGTGAGGCAGAAGAGGGCGGATTGTCTATGGAGAAAGGGCTATAGCCCAAGCATTGATATTGTCCGAAAACATACATCGCCCTCGCCCCGCTGTCATCGGCATAGCGCACCTCGGGAATAAACAGCGGATTGTCGGGTAGGGCATAGCGTGACACCCATGACTTGAAACCCTTGTCGTAAAGGTCGGGAGCCAATATCGCGATGCTTGGGGCGGCAAAATGCCAGATGTCTTTCAAGTGAGCCAACGGTCCGGCCGACGGATATTCGCCCGGTTGGCGGCCCCGGCTGTTCATCGCCGCATTGACATAGAGCGGCAAGGGGTAGATGGCTTTGGCCGTTTGGGCCAGCCGTTCCACATACCGGGCATAGTGATAGGCCATGAATTTCTCATCCGCGTAACGGTCTGTGCCGAATGTTTCGGCCCACGTGCGACCCTCCACGAGACGAGAACCCTGCTTCTTGTTGAGATATTTCACCAATCCCACCGGAACCACCTTGCGGTATTCTTTCTCTGCCAAGGGTGAATGGTCGCGGGCATCGTGCAGCATTCCAATCTCGTTCTCTACCTGAACCATCACCACCGTGTGCGCCTTGTCGGTCGCCTTGATATGTTCCATCAGTCGCCCGAAGGCCTTGTTGTCTGCTTGAAAAACATTTTCCGAGAAGGCGTTGGCAATCTCCAAAGGCTTGCCCTGCGCCGTCATGGCACGTGGAAAACGCTTGGAATCCTGCTTAAACCACATCGGGGCATAGCAACTCATGGAGTTTTTCCACGCGCCAAACCATAGAAACACCACCTTGAGATGGTGCTCTCGGGCCTGACCGATCACCTCATCGATCAGTGTAAAGTCGAACTTCCCCTCCTCCGGCTCAATCAAATCCCACTGCGCCGGCACAAGAACAGTGTTGAGGCCCATACTCTCCATGCGCGGCATCCAGTCCCTGATGTCATCCCGGGAGGTTGCCGCCGAGTTCGACAACTCACCGGCAAACAGCAGCATCGGCTTACCGTCTGCCACAAGTTGCTGTGCGCCACCCGCCTGTTGAAGATGAGGAATCGTCTGGGCTGCAATCGATTGGACTATTGAAATAACAAGAAATAAATGAAGAATACGTTTCATTCCGATTTATTTGATGATGAATTTCTTACCTTGTTTTATATATACGCCCGCGGTCTTGGGCCGCGACTCCAGCACCGTACCATTGAGCGCGACCCAAGAATTGTCCTTGCCGGGCATCTTGGGAACACCGACTCCCGCCGTCTCGCCGGTATTCTCGGCCAACCGCAACGCATAGATATATGCCCCGTTGGCCCGTCCTTTGACTAAGAGATACACGTCGTGCTGCCCCGTCACGCCCTGAATGGGCAGGGCAAAGTCTTTGATGGGTGTGGCGATCATGCTCGTGGTGGTCACCGTACCGAGCAGCGTGCCCTGTCCGCCTATATCGTCCAACCACACCTCCACATCGGTGGCGCGTCGCAGCGAAGCCTTCACCACGATACTGTCGGTGCCTTGTGAGCGTGTGCCGAAGTCCACTCCGCCAAACATCGCCCATCCACCCCGGGCATCCTCGTTGCTCAAGGCATAGCCCGATGACCTGCTGCTCAATGTCAGCCCGAACATGTTGTCCACCCCGTTGGCCGGTTGTTCCACCCTGCCGTCACAGTAGACAAACCCATCGAAGTGTGCCGTCACCCGCTCGGCATACAGCCCGATGCTGTTGCCCACCCAACTATTGTAATTCTCTTGGGTGGCATCGAGAGTAGTCACATCCAATTCTCCAATACTCGTAAACGTACGGTTGTCTGTGCTGAACAGTCCTTCGAGCCGGTGGTTGCGACGTATCAGTCGCAGCCACACGGTGGCATCGCCGGCACACTCCACCTCACGCGTGTTGTCAAGATAGCAGAACCTCACCTTGCGCGAGCCATTCATGGTCACCATCAACTTCACCGTCTTGCTCTCATTGCCATTAGTGACGTACAGTCCGGCTTGCTGCGCAGGTGTAATCCACGTCGCATCCACAGCAGTCAGCACATCGTAATAATGTCCGCTCTCCTTTTGGAGAATGCTCGTTTGCCCCAACGCGCCCATCAATGTGAGGCATCCCGGCCGGTTGGTCAAACTGTATTTCTTGCTATTGGCCGTATTTTGGAAGAACCAATCGGGCTTGAGCGTCGTCGTGGAGAAGTCGTCCGAGCGTGGCAATGTCCACCCCACTCCCTGCCTCCTTGGCAATGCCGGCGCCATCAACGGGGCAGAAGTCGGTGCCGTGGCCTTTGGCACGCCGTTGGCATCCCAGTTCACTTGGAACAGCAAACCCTGTCTGCCCAAAGCCCCCCAATCGTCGGTGAACGAGTGTTCATAGCTGTGGGCCAAGCACCACCAAGTGCCATCGTCCAACCGGAAGGGTTGCGAGATGTGGTTGGGCGACCGGAATCCGGTCTTGTTATCGGCCACAAGCGGGAAAAATTCACCCAGTTCCTGCCATTGAGTAGAGTCGGCACGTAAGTCCTTCGTGCGCAAAACCCATTGTCCGCCGGCCACATTACCGGCCACGAAATAGTAATACCATCCGTCGCGCTTGCACATCACCGGCCCCTCAGCCCAACTGTATTTGCCGTCGTCGTTGACCCACGCGAGGTCTATGGCCTCCCCTACGAGATGCCCATCGCGCCCCACCTGCTGTATCTTGTTGACATACTGACCGTTCTTGGTGAGCATATAGGGTGTGCCGTCATCGTCTACAAAGATGGAATTGTCATAGCCCACGGGCCCCGTCGTGGCCGTGGTGCGCACCTTAACCGGTGTGCTCCACGGTCCGTATGGTGATGCGGCCTTGGTGAAATACTGCCCTCCACCGGCCGTGTTGGAGAAATAGAGCCACCACGAATCATAAAACTTGGTGATCGCCCCCTCCCACATTCCTGCCGCCGGCGCGTCGCTGATGATACCGGTCCATGTGGGCATCACGGCACGAGAGATGATTTCCCAATGCACCAAGTCGGTGCTATGGTACACGGCACAGTATGGCGTATGGTGGAAACTACTGGTGCAGGCATAGAAATCCGAACCATCCTTAAACAGTGTGATATCCGGGAAATCGGCCGGAATGACAGGGTTTATATAGGTGGAAACCTTGGAAAAGGCCGAGTCGGGATATATCACGGCGTATGCGGGGAGTGTGAACAGCGAAATGATGATAATGGATAGCAGATACAANNATTGTCGGAAATAGTCGAGACACACCTTTCGCCATTCGCGGGCGTTCTCCAATTGTACTTGCAGCAGTGAATCCACATGCTGCCAACGCTCTTGGTCCACATATTGTCGTGTGGAGGTATTCCAATAGTTGCGGTAAGCCTCTGCCATCGCCACGCCGAGGTCATACCTGTGACACAGTTCCTGCCACAGCGTGTTGCCCGATTTCATGCGGTAAGTCCACGGCACGTGGTGAAACCACAGCAGATATTCTTCCGGGCAGGTCTCCACCCGCTCGTAAATCGAGGCAAAGGGTTGCCGATATTGCGCCGTGGCCCCACTGCCGGTAGCCGTCGTACGGTCGAAGCCCACCCCCGCGGTGTCGGCCTGATGATAATACACCGGGCACCACTCCAACGGGTATTCGGCCTTGAAACCGTCGGGCTCAGGGCCATAGTGATGGTCGAACTTGAAGATATGGTGCAGTCCTAACGGCATCATATAGTTCACGCATGCCTCTCTCGAAGTCATCATCATGGTCTTCACAGGGTCTATGAAGTCGGGCACGTCGGTGTGGAACGTCTGTCTCAGCCACTCATCGGCAATCTGCCCGGAGGTTAGGGCGGGGTTCCATGCCAGTCTGCCGAAGGCATACCAGTTGGCTTGTGAGAACGGGTGTCCGCACCAATTGGCATCGTCGCCGATATTGGCCACACCGGCAATGCCCTGCAAACGTGCCGGGTCGACGTATGCAAAAAACTCCTTCCACATCGGCGCGAGATACACCAAATGCTTTGATTGTCCGAGATACTCCTGCGTGATCTGCCATTCGGCAACCTGCCTTGTATGTTGCATTTGGTCGAAAATCGGCGCGTACGGCTCTCTCGGCTGGAAATCCAACGGTCCGTTCTTGGATTGCAGTATCACGTTGTCGCGAAACATCCCGTCCAAGTTCCTGAACTCAGAGACGGCCTGTTTCACCCGGTCCTCGCCCTTATGGTTGGCCCCATAGACAAACGACCGCCACACCACCATGCCCCCGAATGGCTTCAGGGCATCGGCCAACATGTTGGCCCCATCGGCATGCGACCGCTTGTAATCGCCCGGTCCGGGCTGCCCTTCGCTGTTGGCCTTGACGAGAAATCCGCCGAAATCGGGAATCAGCGCATACAGCTCGGCGGCCTTTTTCTTCCACCACGCCCGCACCTTGGCGTTCAGCGGGTCGGCCGTGGAGGTATGGCCGAGGGTCATGGGCGACGCGAAGTTCACCGACAGGAACACCCGAATGCCGTAAGGGCGCAGGAAATCGGCAAACACTTTCACCTTTTCCAAATATGGGCGCGACAATATCCGTGCATTGGCATTGACATTGTTGAGCACCGTACCGTTGATGCCTATCGACGCATTGGCACGCGCATATACCGCGAGTCGGTCTCGCAGCGTCTCGCTCATCGTGCCGTTGCCCACCTCTTCCCATTTCCATATACTCCGCCCGGCATATCCGCGCTCCACACTCCCGTCGAGATTATCCCAATGGTTGAGCATGCGCAAGGCGAAGGCCGGGCGCTCTTCAACGCTCATCGGCACGGCCTTGGTGTTCTGAATGCGCAGCAACGCATACGCGCCATAAAGCAGACCGATGTCGCGCCCCGCCGTGATGACAGGACGGGCCGAGGTCTCTATGCGGAAACCGTCGTCGAGATGGAGCGTGGTGTCGACCACCAAGCTCACCTCTCGGCCGGCATATCCGTGCTCCAGCTCGGCCTTGGCCAGCGCAATGGTGGGCGACACGTTGCCGGGAGTGATCACTCTGCAGGGTGTGACAGGCGTCTTGCCGCCCAGCCACAGCAACTGTCCGTCGTCGGCATGCGCCACGACGACGGAACAGATGAGATTCAGGAGCAACAGGATGCGCTTCATGGGCACTGCGTATTACTGATTTTTAGAGGTGGCATAAAGTCCGATGCAGGCCCCTATGAATCCACCGCTGCGATTGGTACTGAGGTTCACGGCATCGACACCCCGTGCCAACAGCTCCCATGTGCCGCTGCCGTCTACCTGATAATAGAAACTGTAATATCTGCCATCGCCCTCGATCTTCAGGCGCAATGTCTTGTCGGGCACAAACGCCGAGGCAATCATCGACCGACCTTTCTCCGCGCGATAAAGCACCACGGCGGTCTTGCCGTCGAGCAGTGTCTTGCCAAACACGAAGTTGAAATCCTCGTTTTGCAACAGCGAGAAACCGGCCAGCTCCTGCGGCTTGGTCGGCGTGAAGCTCATTTGGGTCTCTGCCGAGAAGGTGGTATGCTGCTGCCTTACCCATACGGCCGACAGACTCTCGCGCTCGCCAACGTTCACGGGCAGGGCGTTGATGGTCAGTCCGTCAGCCCCGAGACTCCAAAACTCTGACGGATTGCGCAGGAAAATCCATCGGCTGTCGAGCTTGTCGCCGGTGAAACGGTCGGTATAAGAGAAGTTGCCCGACAACAGATCCTCGCGCTGGCGGTTCACCGTCTTGAGCTTGGTCTGTATGCCTTTCATCTCGTTGACGGTGGCAATGGGCTTGCCCTTCTCCAAGATCATGGGCCATCCGTCTTTCCATGTCACCGGCAGGAGATAGGTGTCGCGCCCGGTGTTATAATAATCGTTCTCGTAAGGACGGCAGGCAAGGAACACGGCCCACCACTGTCCGGTCTGGTCTTCCACCAAGTCGGCATGCCCGGCCGATGTCACAATGTCGGGCCTGTTGGGGTCGAGCCACTGCCGCTGGGTCAGAATGGGGTTGTTCGGACACTCCTCCCACTCGCCTTTGGGGTCTTTGGCGCGCAGGATAACCTCGCTGTGCCATGCCCCTGTACCACCTTCGGCACACATCAGGTAATAATACTTGCCATATTTAAAGAGGTG
Organism: Prevotella sp. UBA1395; assembly: GCA_002305235.1. Classification (GTDB taxonomy): domain Bacteria; phylum Bacteroidota; class Bacteroidia; order Bacteroidales; family Bacteroidaceae; genus Prevotella. The sequence goes on from DBQL01000214.1 coordinate 9,131, forward strand.
CGGACCCTCGATCCATATCGGGTTCTTCTGCACGCTGGTGCCTCCACGCAATATTTCCTTGAAATCGCCTTTGATGGAGTCGCCCTTGACATCAAACTCGAACAGACGTATGGCGCGCTGCCCGTTATACTCCTCCTTGCCCACCACGGGCGCGTTGTGCACGATGTATCCCTTGCCGTTGTCATCAAAATAGAAACTCGGGTCTATGCCGTCTATCTTGCGCAGGTAGATGGGTTCGCTCCATCCCTTGGACGGGTCTTGGGTCTTGACAAAGAAGTTTCCGCTGCCCACGTTGGTGGTGATCATATAGAAGGTCTTGTTCTTCTTGTTGTAGCTGATGGCCGGGGCAAATATTCCACCCGACACCCGCTGCCTGTTCAGTGGCAGTTGCGACGGTCTGTCGAGCACATGGCCGGCCGTAGTCCAGTTGATGAGGTCTTTGCTCGTGGACAAGGGCACGCCGGGAAAGAACGAGAAGGAGGAGTTGACGAGATAATAGGTGTCTCCC
>DBQL01000133.1 GCA_002305235.1 Prevotella sp. UBA1395
GGATTTGAAGTAGAATTTTTTAGATGATATATTAATATGGTTAACAACAAACCGCTCAAGGCTCATTTGAGCATGTTGACAGCCGAAGTCATTTGGGGTTTGATGGCTCCCGTGGGCAAAGATGCCATGAACAACGGTCTGGACGGGATTTCCGTCGTGACGTTTCGCGTCGTGGGGGCGGCCCTTTTGTTTTGGATCACATCGGCGTTTACCAAGCGCGAGCATGTGGAAAGGCGTGACATCCTGCTTTTTGCCGGTGCCGCACTGCTGGGTATCGTGTTCAACCAGTGCCTGTACACCATTGGGCTGAGCTTCACGTCGCCCATCAATTCGAGCATCGTTACGACCTCCATGCCCATCTTCGCGATGATACTCTCGTTCTTTATCCTGCGCGAACCCATCACATTGAAGAAGGCGGGAGGAGTGTTTATAGGATGTTCGGGAGCGGTAATCCTTATTCTTTCGAGCATGACCGCGGCCAACTCCAAGGTCGGCGACATTCGCGGCGACCTGATGTGCATAGGTGCCCAGTTCTCTTTCGCGCTGTATCTCTCGCTATTCAACCATTTGATCAGGAAGTATCACGTAGTGACAGTGAACAAATGGATGTTCACTTGGGCTGCGATCATGATTTTTCCGTTTACCTTTGGACATGTAGCCGCACTGCCTTGGCCCGACATTTCGGTCAAGACATGGCTCGAGGCCGGCTATGTGGTGTTCTTCGGGACGTTTGTCAGCTATCTTCTTTCCATCGTCGGGCAGCATGTTTTGCGCCCCACGGTAATCAGCGTATACAACTATGTGCAGCCCATCGCCTCCGTATCGGTAAGTGTTCTCACCGGTCTTGGGGTGTTCACGTGGCCGCAGGGCATCGCCATCATCTTGGTATTCTCGGGCGTTTGGTTAGTGGTGAAATCCAAGTCGCGTCGCGACGCCATGCGCTAAATACCACGAATATGGTATGCGATATGCCCCAAACGTGCGATTTCGGGACACGGGGATTTGCCGTAACTTTGCAACATGATTAGTAACAATTAATAAATCACGATTATGGGAAAAGAAACAAAACTGCATTTTGAGACATTGCAACTACACGTAGGGCAAGAGAAAGCCGACCCGACAACCGACGCCCGGGCCGTGCCCATCTATCAAACCACGTCTTACGTGTTTCATAACTCACAGCATGCTTCCGACCGTTTTCATCTGAAGGATGCCGGAAACATCTACGGTCGCCTGACCAATTCCACACAAGGCGTGTTCGAGGACCGTGTGGCCGCATTGGAAGGCGGTGTCGGAGCGTTGGCCGTTGCCTCGGGAGCGGCAGCGGTAACCTACGCCATCACCAATATCGCGTTTGCCGGAGATCATGTGGTAGCTACCAAAACCATCTACGGAGGCACTTACAACCTGCTGAAACACACGCTCAGCAAGTATGGCATCTCATCCACTTTTGTAGACCCCGACAATTACGAGGAGATCGAAGCAGCTATCCAAGACAATACCAAACTGGTGTTCATCGAGACCTTGGGTAACCCCAACTCCAATATTTCAGACATCGAGCGCACCGCCGAGATAGCCCATCGCCACGGCATTCCCGTTGTCATCGACAACACGTTTGGCACTCCTTTCCTCATCCGTCCTATCGAGCACGGCGCCGATATCGTCGTTCACTCGGCCACAAAGTTTATCGGAGGTCATGGTACATCATTGGGAGGCGTGATCGTTGATGGCGGAACATTCGACTGGATGAAGAGTGATAAGTTCCCCGGCTTTACGAAACCCGACGCCTCATATCACGGCATCAAGTTCGGAGAAGTGCCTGCGCCGTTTGCCACCCGTGTCCGTGCGTTGCTGCTTCGCGATGAGGGCGCAGCCCTTTCGCCNNCATGTCTTCAACACATTGAAGGTGCTGGAGTATCTCGACAAGCAGCCACAGGTGAAGAAAGTTAACCATCCCGCCGAGGCATCACACCCCAACCACGACCTCTACCAACGTTATTTCCCCAATGGAGCAGGCTCTATCTTTACGTTTGAGATTGAGGGCAGTCAGGAGAAGGCGTTCGCGTTTATCGATCATCTCAAGATCTTCTCGCTGTTGGCGAATGTCGCCGACGTCAAGAGTCTGGTCATTCACCCGTTGAGTACCACCCACTCCGAGTTGAATAATGAGGAGGCTGCCGAGCAAGGCATCTATCCGAACACCATTCGTCTGAGCATCGGTACAGAGCACTATGAGGACATTATTGCCGATCTCGATCAGGCTTTCGAGGCTGTCAAGGGAATCAAGTAACTTGTAATAGCGATATTCCGAGGGGGCGACGATGTGTTGCGTCATCATCATCACGGCATAAGAATGCCCCCTCACCATTATCAATCAATCATCATTCGAGAGACGACATACCGCGGTCATGCGCCGGGCGCAACGGTTTCGCGACGACACCGGGCACAGGCCGGCATCCGCTCCGAGGTTTTTCGACTCTCCCCAAACATCAAACATCATGTCAAGAATATATCATAAGATCACAGATTTAGTAGGCAATACCCCGTTGGTAGAGTTGAGTAAGTACTCGGAATCAAAGGGACTCAAGACCCCGATCATTGCCAAGGTGGAGTTTTTCAATCCGGGTGGCAGCGTGAAAGATCGCGCGGCACTGGCTATGGTCGAAGATGCCGAGCAGCGCGGCGCGCTGAAGCCGGGAGCCACGATCATTGAACCCACGAGCGGAAACACCGGAGTGGGACTGGCGTTGGTATCTGCCGTGCGCGGCTATAAGCTCATCCTGACCATGCCCGAGACCATGAGCGTGGAGCGTCGCAACTTGGTGAAGGCATACGGAGCCGAGGTTCGCCTCACCCCGGGAGCCGAAGGCATGAAGGGAGCCATCAGGTTGGCCGAGGAACTGCGCGACAGCATTCCCGGCGCAGTGATTCTCGACCAGTTCAAAAACCCCGCCAACCCCAAGCGTCACTATGAGACCACCGGCGAGGAGATATGGAACGATACCGACGGGCAGGTCGATATTTTCGTGGCCGGCGTAGGAACGGGTGGCACGGTGTCGGGTATCGGCAAGAAACTCAAGGAGAAAAACCCCAATATCAAGATCATTGCCGTAGAGCCGAAAGACTCTCCTGTGCTGAGCGGCGGCAAGCCCGGACCTCACAAGATTCAAGGTATCGGTGCCGGATTCGTGCCCGCCAACTATGATGGTGGGGTGATCGACGAGGTGCTTCAGGTAGATAGCGACGACGTGATACGCGCCAGCCGTGCCGTGGCCCAGCAAGACGGCGTGCTGGTGGGCATCTCTTCGGGAGCCGCCATCTATGCTGCCGAGCTGGTGGCCAAGCGTCCGGGCAATGAGAACAAGAAGATCGTGGCATTGCTTCCCGACACCGGCGAGCGCTATCTCTCCACGGTTCTTTATGCTTTCGAGGAGTATCCCTTGTAAAGTCGTAGTGCATACTGAGATTCGTCTCATCTTGCCGCAGACCATCCCATAATCTTCTGCACGAAGGCTTGATGAGACCTCTCACTCTTTAATATTCCCAACGGGGGAAGGCAGCGTGTCCTGACGCTGTCTTCCCCCTCTTTTTTTATTGTGCCGGAAGTCGCCCGCCGGATATGAGCCATGTGTCGCATGATGATGTTTTTTGGCTGAAAACTTGAAAAAAGACACCATTGGGCATGTTTTTTGGTATATTTTATTTATTTTTGCGACATCATTTTAAACCTAAATTCTCAATGGCAAAGCAAATCAGCAAATACATGGTGGCCAACACCCGTGACAGTTTGTGGGGGCTCACCGTGTCGACAGTGGGGTATGAGGAGATTAATCCCGGGGATGATTATCCCACGCATGGCCATGCCGACGGCTATTACTTCAATCAGGAAAAAGGCCGCATACTGAACGAGTACCAATTGCTTTATCTCACCGAGGGAGAGGGAATCTTCCATTCCTCGAGTGTCAAGGAGGCCAAGATCAAGGCCGGCGACCTCTTCTTGCTTTTTCCCGGCGAGTGGCATAGTTATCACCCCCTGCCCAATGTGGGGTGGAAAAGCCATTGGATAGGGTTCAGGGGGCAGAATATGGACAGCCGGGTGAGGCAGGGATTCCTCGGTCCGGGCAAGCCCATCTACCATGTGGGGTTCTCCGCCCGCGTAGACGACCTCTATCGTTTTGCCTACGACACGGCACAGGAAGAGGGCGCATACGTGCAGCAAACCCTTGCCGGGGTGGTGAATTTGCTGATCGGACTGATGTATTCCTTGGAGCGAAACATACAGCTGAGCAGCAACCACGAGCACGTAGACATGGTGAACCATGCCCGCCGCCGCATTCGTGAGTCGCTCGATGCCGACCTCACCATCCAGCAGATTGCCAAGGAAATGAGCGTGAGTTACAGCAATTTCCGCAAACTTTTCAAGGAGTTCACCGGCGTGTCGCCATCGCTTTACCAGCAGGACCTGCGCTTGCAGCGCGCCAAGGAGCTGTTGGCCACCACCGATTTGAGCATCAAGCAAATAGCCTATCAGTTGAGATTCGAGTCGCCCGACTATTTCTCTTCCAAGTTCAAGATCAAGATGGGCATGAAGCCGAGCGAGTTCAGGGAGCAGACCCGATGACCGTGCGGTGAGGCAATGGCCCCTTAGAAGTCGGGTTGCACGTCTCCGCGCAGCAGGTACCTGAACCCGTAGAACCCGCTGACATGCAGTGTGTCGCCCTTGATGCCGTTGAACAGCATGTCGTATACGTGCGAGATATGCATCCTGTAGATAAAATTTCCGTTTCCTGTATCCCTGTTGATATACAGGTTCCATGTGGTGTGCGTGGTATCGTCCATCACGGTTTCCCAGTCGGTCAGCGTGGGTTGCCCGTTCACCATCACCGTATCGCGCCTCACCATCTTCTCGATAGCGGTCATCGTGCCGTCAGCTTTGAAATTTATGCTCACGTAGAACTTGCGGGTATCTTTTTCGCCTATCCGATACCATTGGCCCGCAAGCTGCGGCGTATATTGCTCTCTGAGTTTCATGGTTTGCTCGTGCAGCTCAGGGTCTGCCCATTGAGGGTCCAAGCCACAGGCGCCGGTGGTGATCATGGCGCAGGATAACAGGGATGCGAATGTTGTCTTTTTCATCATTAAGATTGTTTTATGAGGATAACGTCGCCATTCGCTTTTTATTGCCGGTCGGCTCCGTTTTGTGACAGATTCGCTCGCAATGACGCCTGACAGCCTGAATGGTTGCCGTATGAAAACATGCCCCTTGCCCTTGCGGCAAGTGTGATACGGCATGCGACAACCATTGTCTTTTCAAAAAAACAGTGTTGAAATAAATTGACATCAACACATCTTGGCGATGCCCCCGTGACGAGATGGCAATCGGGGTGCTATGCAGACGCTCCGCGAAAAGATAGTAAACGCGTCGCGTTTACTATCTTTTCGCGGAGCGTTTGCTATCTTTTCGCAAGACGATTACTATCTTATCGCAAAGCCCCTCTGAAACCCTACTGTTTATTATGGATTCGGAAGGGCGGCGAACCATTATCTCGCGGGTGTGGGATAGTTGTATTTGTATTTATCCGGGTAGCCGTAGGAGGATGAAGGATACCAATTTTTCTCAACAGAAACCTCCAATGAGAAGCTCGGGTTAGGCGTCCATCTCAAGGCCGCTCCGAGCTTGTCGCCCAAGTCGTTGTACATATAGGGTGCCCCCATGCCGTAGTAGCCGCCGGGATATGGGTAGCCCATGCTTTGCAGGCCGCTGTTTACGATCGACTTCTTGCCATAGACGTATGCCGCCCAATGGTCGGTCAGCTGATAGCCCAACTCGCCGTAGAGGCCGCCGGTGGTATAACTGTCGCCATCCCAATTGGTGTGGTCCACATAGCCACCCGCGGCCAGCCATGCCCGTTTGCCGAGCGGTTGCAGGTAGGTGGCGGCGATGCTCTGCGTGAATCCGGCCCCCTTGCGGGCGTTTTTGCCAAATTGCGCGAACACGCTCATGCCGAGACTCACGTTGAGTCCTTGGTGCAACCGACCGTAATGATAGTAGGAGGCGAGTGGGGCGGGATAGATGGGCGAGGCCGACTCGTCGGGCAACCGGCCCTCATGGCCGTAATAAACGGTGTCGGGGGCGACATCGGCCGGGGGCGTCTGCGATGTTCGGGCCGGGGCCGTGGGGCGTCCTGCGGATGTGAGGGGTGTTGTGACATACGGTGAGACGAGCGCCCGCGAACCGCCCGGCGACTGTGGGGCGAGGGCCACGACAGAGGTGCCGGGGATGGTGAGCGACGGTTGGCCATAGCCGACCAACCGGTCTGACTGGGCGACGGCATTGAGCGCCGCGACAAGCGAGAGTGCCGTGAGGGCTGTTTTGCGGTTTATCATATTCCTGTCCTGATATGCCGGTGCGTGTCTTGAACACACCGGTGCAAATATACGCAATGTTGATTGAAGCCCCGACGGAGGTTAGTCTTTTTTATTATACTTTTGTTTAAAAAACGCTAAAGGTTGGGCATCGTCAAGCCTAATATCGCTACCTTTGTGCCATTACCGCAAGGAACAACTGTCTAAACAGGTATCTAAACTTAATACTTATGAGAAAAATAGCTGCTGCCGCATCCCTTTTGTTGTTGATCGCTGCCCCGATGCAGGGCCAAGTGAGCAGGGATGCGGATAAGACTCCCAAGGAACGCCTCAATGATTTTTTGGACGAGACCGGACAAGGCATGAAAAAGGCGGGCGAGACCATCGCCGGTTTCTTGGGCATAGAGTCAAAAACCGAGACCGACTTGGTGACCGTCGAGGGGGTGAAATATATGCCTCTCTATACCGCCAACCTCTTTCAAGATGGAGGCAACGACCTCTTGGAGCGGTGCAAGGCCGATTTTCGCGGGCGCTATCCGCAGGCCACCATCGTTTCTGCCGCCATTCCCCAGAAGGATTGGACGAGCGTGGCGGTCAAGGAATACAAGAAAATCGTGTCTTACAAGCGCACGCTCTACTGCTATGTGCTGGCCAAGGACGGGTCCGACGGATACATCAACGTGCGCTACGCCTATCGCCTCAACAGACTTCCGGGCAAGGAGTGGCCTAAGGTGGAGAACTGCCGGCCGGCGTTCGAGCGTGCCGATGCCATACCGAACACGCATTACGAACAACTCCTCAAACGATAGACGCCATGAATTTCCTGAAAAAACTCTTTGGCGCAACGCCCGAGGTTCCCGAGGAGGAGCAGAGGGCGCAGGAGGCACGCGACTTTGATGTGCTGAAATATGACGGTGTGGCTGCCCTGCGACAGAACGCATACGACTATGCCATCAAGTGCTTTGATTATGCCCTCGACATGCGCGACGATGCCGAGACGCGCGACTACTTGGCGCAGGCGCTCATTCATGCCAACAGGATGCCGGAGGCTTTCGCTCAGTTGGAACGGTTGGCCGAAACCGAACCCGACAACGTGCGCATACTTCTCAGGATGAGCGACGTGGCCTATATGATGGAGGATTATGATGCCATGACAGACGTGTGCGAGCGCGCCAACGCCATAGACAGCGAGAATGCACTCGTGAATTATTCGTATGCCAAGGCACGCATCGGCAAGGCCGATGTTGTGAACGCCATCGCGCTGCTCTCCAAAGCCGTGGTCGTGGCCAAGGACACGCCTTTCTATGATGCTTATCTCTTGCGCGGTCAGACCTTGTTGCGGATGAATGAGGTGGCTGCCGCCATGCGCGATGCCGATTTTCTGGTAGAGCGTCTGCCCGACAGCGAGGACGCGCTCCTGCTGAAAGCCCGGTGTGCCGAGGCCGATGGCGACCACGATACGGCGCTGCAGACCTATGGAGCGGCGATAGAACTCAATCCGTTTCAGGCCGACGCGTTCAGGGAGCGGGCGGTCATACGCATGGCTTTGGGCGACGAGCAGGGAGCGGCCGAAGACTTCAAGGCGGTCGATGAACTGATGGGCGGCATGGCTGAGGGGAGCGACGGGCAGGATAGCGAGGAGGATTTTGTCCGCCGGGTGGAGCAATCCTATAAGAACGCGAACCCCTTTGGATAGTCGGGTGGGAGAGTGTCCCGTTTGCATCGTTTGGCAGTGGTCGGCCGTCAAGACCCCGTGGGCGACACGGCCAAGGGTGGCGTAAGGTATGATGGTGGCTCGTGCCCTGCCATATAAATATGGTATACCGGCCGATGGTCATCACAAGGTCGCGACAGGAAAGCACCAATGCCGATACAAAAGCATTTTTTAAGATTTTCTTTTGAAATGTTTGTCAGTTTCGAAAAAATGTTATACTTTTGCAGTCAACAATAGGAAATAAGAAGAAACATGAAGTCTTACGCATCTTATCTGTATTTTTATTTTTACTTTGCAAGCGATTGTGAAGCGGGAAGTTGCGTGTAGATTTCAACTTAAGACAAACATATACAACAAGTAGTGTATACGACAAGTCCCGCTTCATCATCATGAGGCGGGATTTTTGATATACCGACAGGACGAAGAGAAAGAACAGATGAAGAGAATAGCGATACAAGGTGTACCCGGGTCGTTTCACGATATTGCGGCGCATCAATATTTTAAGGACGAACAGATGCAACTGATATGTTGCTCCACTTTCGAGGAAGTGTTCGAGAATATCAAGCGAGACCCCACGGTCATAGGCGTCTTGGCCATAGAGAATACCATCGCCGGGTCGCTGCTGCACAATTACGATTTGCTGCGGGCAAGTGACACCACCATCGTGGGTGAGCACAAATTGCACATTTGCCACTCCATCTGTTGTTTGCCTGAAGACGACTGGTCGACCATTCAAGAGGTGCACTCGCATCCCGTGGCACTCATGCAGTGTCGGGGATTCCTTGCCAACCATCCCACGCTGAAGGCTGTCGAGAGCGAGGATACGGCCGGGAGCGCCGAGTATATCAGCAGGCACAAGTGCCGCGGATGGGCTGCCATCTGCCATGCCGATGCCGCGAAGATGTACGGGTTGAAAGTGTTGGAAGACCATATCGAGGACAATAAGCACAACTTCACGCGGTTCTTGGTGGTGAGTGACCCCCGTAAGGCTGACTATCTGCGGCCGTTAGACCGGTCGAGAAAGGCCAGTCTGGTGTTCTCGCTGCCCCATGCCGAAGGCTCTTTGTCCAAGGTGCTGACCATATTGAGCTTTTATGACATCAATCTGACGAAGATACAGTCGCTGCCCATCATCGGGCACGAGTGGGAATACCTGTTCTATGTAGACGTGACCTTTGACGATGTGGTGCGCTATCGGCAGTCGATCGATGCCATCATGCCGCTTACCAAGGATATCAAAATTATCGGAGAGTATCGCGAGGCGCCTACGCCGGCAACCGGACTGCATGCAGAAACCGCGAAATCATAAACATAAAGCAAGAACGATGATACAACCAGCAGCAAGAGTAAACTCTGTTCAGGAATACTATTTCAGCAGGAAATTGAAGGAAGTGGCACAGATGAATGCCGAGGGATTGAATGTGATCTCGTTGGCCATCGGGTCGCCCGACATGCCCCCCTCGGAGCAAACCATCGAGAAGTTGTGCGAGGTGGCCCGGGATCCCAAGGCCCACGGCTATCAACCCACGGCGGGATTGCCCGAGTTGAGACAGGCAATGGCGGGATTTTACAAGCGCGTTTATGGTGTGGAGGTAGACTGGCGGACGGAGCTTCAGCCCATCATCGGCTCCAAGGAGGGCATCATGTATGCCACATTGGCATTCTGCAACGCCGGCGACGAGGTGCTCGTGCCCGACCCGGGATACCCCACTTATACGGCCATCAACAACATCTTCGGTACTAAAATCGTTTATTACAACCTGCGCGAAGACAACGGATGGCAGCCCGACTTTGACGAACTGGAGCGGATGGATCTCTCGAAGGTCAAGGTGATGTGGACCAATTATCCCAACATGCCCACGGGAGGCAATGCCCGTAGGGAGACATTCGAGAAGCTCGTCGACTTTGCCCGGCGTCATGAGATAGTGGTGGTGAACGACAATCCCTATTCACTCATCCTCAATGAACATCCCATGAGCATCATGCAGGTACCCGGAGCCAAAGACTGTTGTGTGGAGTTCAACTCTATGTCGAAGAGCCATAACATGCCCGGATGGCGTATGGCGATGATGGTAGGCAATAAGGAGTATATCTCTTGGATGTTCAAGATTCAGAGCAATATAGAGAATGGCATGTTCCGGGGCATACAACTGGCCGCCGCGGAGGCGTTCAATACCAACTCCGAGGAATGGCACAGGGTGAACAATATCGAGAACTACGGCAGGCGACGGGCCATTGCCGAGCAGATCATGACAGCCTTGGGTTGCAGCTTTGACCCTGCTCAGGTGGGCATGTTCCTGTGGGGGCGAATCCCCGACAGCTATGCCAACGTGGAGGATCTCACCGAGAAGGTGCTACATGAGGCACGCGTTTTCATCACACCGGGATTCATCTTCGGCGAGAACGGCAAGCGATACATCCGCATATCACTATGCGCTAAGGATGAGAACATCAGGGAAGCATTGGAAAGAATCATTTTGTGGAAGAATAAATAAACATGATATTATGAGCGAATTATCAAAAAATCGAGATATGGAACTGGATTTAGAACCGTTGAATTTACCAAGTGACAACGAACGTCCCATCGTCATTGCGGGTCCCTGCAGTGCCGAGACAGAGGAACAAGTGATGACCACCGCCCGCCAACTGAAGGAGAAGGGCTGCCACATGTTTCGTGCCGGCGTGTGGAAACCGCGCACCAAGCCGGGCGGATTCGAGGGTAATGGCGAGATGGCGCTGCCTTGGTTGAAGCAGGTGAAAGCAGAAACCGGCATGCTGGTATCTACCGAAGTGGCCAAGCCCGAGCACGTGGAGCTGTGCCTGAAATATGACATCGATATCCTGTGGGTGGGTGCACGCACCGCGGCCAACCCCTTCGCGATGCAGGATGTGGCCGACAGCCTCAAGGGAGTGGATATTCCCGTATTTGTGAAAAACCCCGTAAACCCCGACCTCGACCTGTGGATCGGTGCCCTTGAGCGTATCAATCAGGCGGGGGTGAAGCGCATGGCTGCCATTCATCGCGGCTTCTCGAGCTATGACAAGAAGATCTATCGCAACCTGCCCATGTGGCAAATCCCGATGGAACTGCATCGCCGTGTGCCCGAATTGCCGCTGATTTGCGATCCCAGTCATATCGGAGGCCGCCGCGAACTGATAGCACCCCTGTGCCAACAGGCAATGGATATGGGCTTCGACGGACTGATCGTAGAGAGCCATTGCAACCCCGATTGTGCGTGGAGCGATGCCCGTCAGCAGGTCACTCCCGATGTGTTGGACTACATATTGAGCATTCTTGTGGTGCGCGATGAGACTTTAACGACAGAGGATATCAAGTTGTTGCGCAGGCAGATAGATGATTTTGATAACCAGTTGCTTGAACTTTTGGCCAAGCGAATGCGCGTTTGCCGAGAGATCGGACAATACAAGAAAGAGCACAATATGACCGTGTTTCAGGCCAATCGCTATAACGAGATCTTGGAAAAGCGAGGTGCTCAGGCCAGTCTTTGCGGCATAGACGCGGAGTGTGCGGCGCATATCTTTGAGCTGATCCATCAGGAAAGCGTCAGACAGCAGATTGAAATCTTGAACCAATAGGCCCTGAAGTCACGCAGAAGACATGAAAATATTAGTCATGGGAGCCGGCAAAATGGGCTCCTTCTTTATCGATTTGTTGAGTTTCGACCACGAGGTGGCCGTATATGAAAAGGATGCCCGTCGGCTGAGATTTACCTACAACTGTCAGCGTTTCACCTCGTTGGAAGAAATCAAGGATTTCAAGCCGCAGCTGGTCATCAATGCCGTGACCGTGAAATACACGCTTCCGGCATTCGAGGAGGTGCTTCCCGTACTGCCGGCCGACTGTATCATCTCTGATATCGCGTCGGTGAAGACCAACCTGAAAGATTTCTACGAGCGGGCCGCACACCCCTATGTCTCCACCCATCCGATGTTCGGGCCCACGTTTGCCAATCTCAACCAACTCTCGGAAGAGAATGCCATCATCATCTCCGAGGGCGATTACATGGGTCGCATCTTCTTCAAGGAACTGTATCGGAAGTTGGGACTCAATATCTATGAGTACACTTTCGAGGAGCACGACAAGACCGTGGCCTATTCGTTGAGCATTCCTTTCGTGTCGACCTTTGTCTTTGCGGCGGTGATGCAGCATCAGGACGCGCCGGGAACGACCTTCAAGCGGCACATGAGAATTGCCAAGGGTGTGCTCTCGGAAGATAATTACCTGTTGCAAGAGGTGCTTTTCAACCCTTACACCCACGATCAAGTGTCGCAGATCCGGGTTGAGTTGAAAGAACTGTTGGATATTATCGACAGGAAAGATGCCGAGGGTATGAGGAACTATTTGACCAAAATCCGGAAAAATGTGTTTGAATAAGGCAAAATAATATAATTCACGTTAAATATCGATGATAACAGCCTCATATCGGGATATTCATGCTAACTTTGAATAATCAATCACTCAAAAGACAAGCACTATGAAGAATTCTCGCATTTATGAGGCTGTTGTCATTTCCATTGGAATCATCGTTCTTGGCCTGTGCATACGTTGGGGCATCGACGATTTTGCCAATAAAGACCGCAAAGTGACCGTCAAAGGACTGGCAGAACGTGAAGTTGAGGCCGACAAGGTAACTTGGCCGGTGTCGTTCAAGGAGATGGGCAATGACCTTCCGGAACTTTACGACCGCATTGCCGTGAAGCAACAGCAGATCAAGACTTTTCTTCAGCAGAATGGTGTGAAGCCCAATGAAATCGAGACCAACGCACCCAAGGTGGTCGATATGAATGCCGACCAATACTCGGTCAATCGTCAACCCTATCGTTATAACATCACCTCGACGCTCACGGTCACCTCGCACGACGTGAAACTGGTGCGTTCCATCATCGCCCGCCAAGGCGAATTGCTCAAGAAAGGCATCGCCATTGTCGTGGGAGACTACGATTCACAGGTGCTGTATGAATATGTATCGTTCAAGGATATGAAGCCCAAGATGATGGAAGAGGCCATCCGTAATGCGGAGATGACGGCCAAGCAGTTTGCCGAGAACTCACGATCGAAACTCAATAAGATTGTCAGCGCCGACCAAGGACAGTTTTCTATCGAGAATAGAGACCAAAACACGCCTTACATCAAGAAGGTAAGGGTGGTGACAACCGTTACTTATTCTTTGAAAAATTAATTCCAATGTTCAATAAGAATTAATTTTGATAAAAAAAGTGTACTTTGTTCTTTATTCAGATGATAATTTGCTAACTTTGCATCTTCAATAGGAAAGGCTTTGCCTTGGTGTGATGCCGGGGCAGAAATCATTTGCTAAAACTGTAGCTATTATCATCATATATGTTTGAAAATTTAACAGACCGACTTGAACGTTCCTTCAAAATACTGAAAGGTGAGGGTAAGATTACCGAAATCAACGTTGCCGAAACCCTCAAGGATGTTCGCCGCGCATTGTTAGATGCCGATGTTAATTTCAAGGTAGCCAAGAGCTTTACGGACACCGTCAAGCAAAAAGCGCTGGGCATGAACGTACTCACTGCCGTGAAGCCCGGGCAATTGATGGTAAAGATTGTGCACGACGAGCTGGCCAAACTCATGGGTGGCGAGGCTGCCGAACTGCAACTGAACGGCCGCCCGTCTATCATCCTGATGTCAGGATTGCAGGGTTCGGGTAAGACCACTTTTAGTGGAAAGCTGGCTAATCTGCTCAAAAACAAACAAAAAAAGAACCCCCTGCTTGTGGCCTGTGACGTATATCGTCCGGCAGCCATCGACCAGTTGAAGGTGGTCGGTGAGCAGGTTGGTGTGCCCGTCTATACCGAGGAAGGCAACAAGAACGTCAATGAGATTGCGTCGCATGCCATCCATGAGGCCAAGGCCAAGGGTTATGACGTGGTGATTATCGATACTGCCGGCCGGTTGGCCGTAGACGAAGAGATGATGAATGAGATCGCGTCGCTGAAGCAAGCCGTTTCTCCCGACGAGACACTCTTTGTGGTTGACTCGATGACCGGACAGGATGCGGTGAACACTGCCAAGGAATTTAACGATCGTCTCAACTTTGACGGTGTGATCCTGACCAAGTTGGACGGCGACACCCGCGGTGGTGCGGCACTCTCCATACGTACGGTAGTGACCAAGCCCATCAAGTTTATCGGTACCGGCGAGAAGATGGAGGCTCTTGATGTGTTCCATCCCGACCGTATGGCCGATCGTATCTTGGGCATGGGCGACGTGGTATCGTTGGTGGAAAGGGCACAGGAACAGTTTGACGAAGAAGAGGCCAAGCGCCTGCAGAAGAAGATTCAGAAGAACAAGTTCGACTTCAACGACTTCCTCAATCAGATAGAACAGATCAAGAAGATGGGTAACCTGAAGGAGCTGGCATCGATGATTCCGGGTGTGGGCAAGGCCATCAAGGACATCGATATCGATGATAACGCTTTCAACGGCATTGAAGCCATCATCCGAAGCATGACCCCCAAGGAGCGCACCAATCCCGAATTGCTCAACCAAAGTCGCCGCCTGCGCATAGCCAAAGGTTCGGGAACAAGCATCCAAGAGGTGAACCGACTGGTGAAGCAGTTTGACCAGACACGCAAAATGATGAAGATGGTCACCGGCAACCAGATGAAGTCGATGATGGCCCGGATGAAAGACATGAAGGGCGGAATGCCCGGAATGCCGGTCTGACAACAGGTCACACAGACCGTTTGTTGAGGCGAGGTGGCAATATCGGGTCTCGGCACAACGGATAACAGACTTTAAGATCATACAAATCAATCAAGACACATGGCATACACTTTAATCGACGGAAAGGCCACTGCTGCTGCCATTAAGGAGCAGATAGCTGCCGAAGTGAAAGAAATCATTGCCCGCGGTGGCAAACAACCGCATTTGGCAGCGGTGCTCGTGGGTCACGACGGCGGGTCTGAAACCTATGTCAAGAACAAGGTCATTGCCTGCGAACAGTGTGGTTTCAAGTCTACGCTCATCCGATATGAGGCAGACGTGACCGAGGCCGAGTTGTTGCAGTGTGTGGAAAGCCTGAACAACGACGAGGATATCGACGGCTTTATCGTCCAGTTGCCGTTGCCCAAGCATATCGATGAGCAGAAGATCATCATGGCCATCGACTATCGTAAGGATGTCGACGGATTTCATCCCATCAATGTGGGGCGCATGGCCATCGGCCTTCCCTGCTTCATTTCAGCCACGCCATTGGGCATCTTGACCCTGCTGCAGCACTACAACGTGCAGACCTCGGGCAAGAAATGCGTGGTTCTCGGACGCAGTAACATCGTGGGTAAGCCTATGGCACAGCTCATGATGCAAAAAGAATTTGGCGATGCCACGGTGACTGTTTGCCACTCTCACTCTGCTAATTTGGTGGAAGAGTGCCGCGAGGCCGACATCATCATTGCCGCCATCGGCCGTCCCGGCTTCGTAACGGCCGACATGGTGAAAGACGGAGCGGTGGTTATCGACGTGGGTACCACGCGCGTCGCTGATGCCACGAAGAAGAGCGGGTTCCGCCTTAGCGGAGACGTAAGGTTCGACGAGGTCGCTCCCAAGTGCTCTTTCATCACTCCGGTACCGGGCGGTGTAGGCCCCATGACAATCTGTTCGCTGATGAAGAACACCTTGTCAGCAGGAAAAAAAGAATTCTATCAATAAATAT
>DBQL01000074.1:0-5956 GCA_002305235.1 Prevotella sp. UBA1395
GGCGGACAGGGCGGACTGAACATCATTCCGCCACAAAAGCCTGTCTATGAGAAAAGCCATGCCAAGGTGCTGTTCTCGGGACTGGTGCTCTTCGACCATCCGCTCGGCGTGGGCGAGAAATACGACGGGCATGTGGTGCTCAGGCAAAGCATGGACAAGAGTCGTGAGTTGAGGCTGAGTTACAGAGAGAACGCCTTTACCATACTGCTGGCATCGAGCGAGGCCACCATGCCCGAGAAAAGCCGGTTTATGTATCGCATGAAAGGTTTGTCGGACAAATGGTATTTCACCTCGAACGACCAAAACGCCGTGACCTTCGCCAATCTCTCGCCCGGCAGCTACATGTTGGAGGCCCGTGTGGTGACGCGCTCCGGCGTGATCAGTGAGGATACGGCCGAACTGAGCATCTGCATATCACCACCTTTCTACCAAACTTACTGGGCATTCCTGTGCTATATTGCCCTCATGGCCGCTGCCGTGTGGTATGCGCGCAGGGTGATACGTCGCAGGCATGTCACCCAGCTGCAGATGCAGCAGATCAGGTTGGAGGCCGAACGTGCCCGGGAGATCGACGAGATGAAACTCACGTTCTTCACCAACGTGAGCCACGAGTTGCGCACCCCGCTCACGCTCATCATCTCGCCACTGAAATCATTGATAGAGAAGGAGACCGACGGAGACAAGAAACGACGCTTGGACCTGATCTATCGCAATGCCCAACGACTGTTTGACATGGTGACGCAGGTGCTCGATTTCCGCAAATTGGACAAGAACAAGGAGACGCTTCATCTCATGACGGGCGACATCGTGGGATATGTACGCAACATCGCCAATTCGGTGAATGCCCTTGGTGGCAAGAACATCGACATCTCGTTCCACTCCTCGTGGGACTTCCTGATGATGGCTTTCGATGGCGACAAGATGCGCAAGATCGTGGACAATATCCTTTCCAATGCCGTGAAGTTCACCCCCGAGGGTGGCAAGGTATGCGTGACGATGCAGCCGCACCACAGCGACGATGCCGTCGACGCCGACACGGATATCATGGAAATCAAGATTGCCGACAACGGCGTGGGTATCAGCGATGAGGACAAGCCGCATATCTTTGAGCGGTTCTATCAGGCCGGAAACCATAAGAACAGCCCTTACGGCGGCACGGGCGTGGGCTTGAATATTGTGTATAACTATGTGAAACTGCACGATGGCGACATCTTTGTGAGTGACAATCCCGGCGGTGGAACGGTGTTCACCATCATCATGCCCATTCGCCAAGATGCCTCTCTCGGCGTGATGGAAGACGGCAGCCTTGACATTGACAATGCCGCGGGCCGGCCTGACGAGCGTGTTGCCACCGGCGAGGAGACCCTCGAAGAGTCCGAAAAGTCGGAGCCAAGGAAACATGAGGTGCTGATTGTAGACGATAGCGCAGACTACATCGAGTTCATGACCGAGGAGCTGGGCGGAAGGTTCAGGGTGCGAACGGCATCGAACGGCAAGGAGGCGCTCGACCGAATTTGCGAGCACAAGCCCGACCTTATCCTTTGCGATGTGATGATGCCTGTGATGAACGGTATCGAGCTGTGCCATCATGTCAAGGAAAACAAGGAAACTGCCGATATTCCCTTTATCATGGTGACCGCCCGTTTGGCCCAAGAGCATCAGGTGGAGGGCTTGCAGAGCGGTGCCGACGACTACATCACCAAGCCGTTCAACCTCGATTTGCTCTATCTGCGCATGGAGAATCTCATCAGATGGCGCGACAAGAAACCACAGGAAANNCTCATCAAGAAGGCTACGGCATACGTAGACGAGAACATCTCTGACAGCACCATCACCGTGGAGACGATGGCGCAGGCCTTGGGCATGAGCCGTGTGCAACTTTACAAGAAACTGTTGTCTATCACGGGCAGCACACCTTCGGAGTTTATGCGGCAGATCAGGATGCGCAGGGCGGAGCAGTTGCTGCGCGAGAGCCAATACTCGGTGAGTGAGGTGGCCTACAAAGTGGGCTTCAACATTCCGCGATATTTCACCAAATATTTCAAGGAAATGTATGGCGTGACACCGTCGCAGTATAAAAACCATAGCCCAAATGAGGAATAGGCAGTGGAGTTTAACATTTTGCCTATTGTTTAGCAACATTTAGTGACAATGATAATGAGGACTGCCTGAGGCAGTCCTCATTTGTTTTTACTATCTTTGCAACAAGACTAAAAACTGATTATATGATTATTTTCAAGCCCCTGACAATCGTGGCCGCGTTGCTTGTTGCCATCGGTTTACATGCAGCNNAAGGTGGTGAGATTGCAAGTGGTCAACAGTGACGTGGTACGCGTACAGGCTACCCCTGAGAACGGCTTTCCCGACAAAAGCAGCCTGATCATCGTTCCACAACCGGTTTATCAAGACTTCACCGTGCGACAGTATGACCACGAGGTGATGGTGAAGACCGCCGGTGTGCAGGCAGCGGTAGATACCCGTAGCGGCCGCGTGAGGTTTTATGATGCGGGGGGGAAGACCCTGCTCTTGGACGAGACGGCACGTGACGGTAAGACGTTTGAGCGGTTTCGCGTGCCCGACCGCGAGATAGGGGCCGACGGACATGTGACAGAAGCACAGCGCATGGGGTGGACTTGGAAGGCCGTCTTTGACTCGCCCGCGGACGAAGCGTTCTACGGACTGGGGCAGCATCAGAGCGAAGAATTGAACATGAAGGGCAGAAATGAAGACCTGTTTCAGTATAACACGAAGATCAGCGTGCCGTTTGTCTTGTCTAACAAAGGCTATGGCTTGTTGTGGGACAGCTATTCATACGGCAGGTTTGGGAATCCCGAAGACTACCTCCAGCTTCATCGGGCCTTTACCTTATATAATAAGGATGGCGTGAGAGGCGGACTGACCGGGGTGTACACCGATAAAGACGGACAGACGATTACCCGCAATGAGGACAGCCTCTATTTTGAAAACTCGGAGACCATCGTCAATTTGCCGCAGGGGTTCAAGCTTAGCGGCTCGCACGTCACATACGAAGGCTTCATCGAGGCCCCGGTGGAGAACGTGTACCGGTTTATACTTTATTATGCCGGATATGTCAGGGTGTATATCGACGGCCAAGAGGTGGTGCCCGAACGGTGGCGCACGGCGTGGAATCCCAACTCGTATAAGTTTGGCCTCCGCATGTCGGGTGGCGAGAAACGTCGTCTGCTCGTAGACTGGTATCCTGACGGAGACGTGAGCTATTGCGGCTTGCGTGCGGCAGCACCGCGCAGCGAGGCCGACCAAGGCAAGCTCACCATTTGGAACGAGATGGCCAAAGACATGGACTATTATTTCATTGCCGGAAAAGACATGGACAAGGTTATCTCCGGTTACCGCACCCTTACGGGCAAGGCACAGGTCATGCCCAAGTGGAGCTTGGGATTCTGGCAGAGCAGGGAGAGATACAAAACATCGGACGAGCTGGTCTCCACGCTCAAGAAATTCCGTGATCTGCACATTCCCGTAGACAACATCGTACAAGACTGGAACTATTGGGCCGACGACTCATGGGGCAGTCATGTGTTTGAGACGTCGCGCTTTCCCGACCCACAGGCCATGCTCGACAGCGTGCATGCGATGAACGGCAGGTACATGATCTCTGTGTGGCCTAAGTTTTATACGTCTACCAAGAACTACCAAGAACTCGATGCCCACGGATGGATGTATCATCAGGCGGTGAAGGACAGCATTAGAGACTGGGTGGGACCGGGATATATCGGCTCTTTCTACGATGCCTATTCGGAGGGTGCCCGCAAGATGTTCTGGCGACAAATGGATGAGAACCTCTATACCAAATATAAATATGGTGTGGACGCTTGGTGGATGGACGCCTCTGAGCCTAATGTGCGCGACTGCACGCCGATGTGGTACCGCAAGGCGCTGAGCGGGCCTACTGCCCTTGGCACAAGCACCGAATATTTCAACGCTTACTCCATTGTCAACGCTGACGCGATATATCATGGCCAGCGCGCCGTGAATCCCAATCAACGGGTTTTCCTGCTCACACGAAGCGGCTTTGCGGGCGAACAGCGTTACAGCACGGCCTCGTGGAGTGGCGATATTGGCACGCGATGGGAGGACATGCGGGCACAGATGACCGCGGGAATGAATTTCTCCATGTCGGGAATACCATTCTGGGGTATGGATATCGGCGGGTTCTGCGTGGAGAACAGGTATGTCAAGGCACAGCAGTTGTACGACAGTACGGGCATGGAGAATGACGACTTGAAGGAGTGGAGGGAGCTGCAGGCACGATGGAACCAGTTTGGTGCTTTCGTCCCCCTGTATCGCACCCACGGCCAGTGGCCCACGAGAGAGGTGTGGAACATAGCCCCGGAGACCCATCCGGCCTATCAGAGCATCGTATATTACGACCGTCTGCGATACAGGCTCATGCCGTATCTATACAGCATGGCAGGCGCGGTTCACTTCAACGACTACACGCCCATGCGTGCCTTGGTGATGGATTTCAACGGCGACAACAAGGTTTACGACATCAAGGACCAGTGGATGTTCGGTCCGTCGCTCATGGCTTGTCCTGTCGGCACTTATCAAACGAGAAGCCGGGAGGTTTATCTGCCCAAGCAACGAGGGTGGTATGACTTCTATACCAACGCTTACCATCAGGGCGGACAGACCATCAACGTGGAGGCTCCCTATCAGCGCATTCCTGTGTTTGTACCCGAAGGGGCCATCATTCCTTTCGGCCCCGAAATAGAGTGGAGCGACCAAAAGCCGGCCGAGAACATCATCCTCTATGTGTATGCGGGTCGCAATGGCGAATTTACCCTGTACGAAGACGAAGGTACCAACTATAACTACGAGCGCGGGGCATACGCAACCATCAAGTTTGTCTATGATGATGCCAAGCGCACGCTGACCATCTCGGAGCGTGAGGGCTCGTTTCCCGGCATGCTCAAGCAGCGCAAGTTCACCGTGGTGTATCGGCAGCGCGGACAGCAGGTGAGCGACTTCTCCTTGGAAAATGTAAAGGGGCGCACCGTGACCTATAAGGGAAAGGCAGTCAATATCAAATTATAATATCTGAGACCATGATTATTTTTGCTATCCGTGACATCGCATCGACAGGCCGTTCGCATGGACTGAAGTGGATCGTACTGTGCTTATGCCTGTGGATGTCGATGCCCTCGGGCATGGCACGCACCAAAATGCTTTTCGATTCGGATTGGCTCTTCATTCTCGGAGATGCCCGGGAGATGGCCGAAAAAAACTATGACGACAGAGCATGGCGGCGGCTTGACCTGCCACACGACTGGGCCATCGAGGGCGATTTCTCCTCGGCCAACCCGAGTGGGGCGGGTGGAGGCGCGCTGCCGGGAGGCATAGGGTGGTATCGCAAGCACTTCGATATTGAGCGAAAAGACCGCGACCGGTGCTTTTTACTGTCGTTTGACGGCATCTACATGAACTCCAGGGTATATGTCAACGGCAAGGAGGTGGGTCGTAGACCTTATGGATACAGCAGTATGGAGTATGACATTACTCCGTATGTGACGCAAGGCAACAATGTAGTAGCCGTGAGAGTAGACAACAGTGACCAACCCAACTCGCGCTGGTACAGTGGGTGCGGCATCTACCGACACGTGTGGCTCACCACGGCGCATGCCGTTCGGGTGGACCATTGGGGCACGCAGGTCATCACAACGCCACAGGGCGGGGTGACCGTGAATCTGAAATATGTGAGCCACGACATTCAGAACCACAATCCGGTGCTCCTTCATACCATCTATGATGAGCACAAACGGGTGGTGGCCCGTAGCAAGGGCAAGGGTACCTCGCAACGCCTCAAGGTGAGGAATCCCAAGTTGTGGGATATCCACTCGCCTCATGTCTACACGGTAAAGTCGGAGATTCTCCTCGACGGAAAAGTGGTGGACGAGGTGGAGACCACAACGGG
>DBQL01000074.1:5985-11961 GCA_002305235.1 Prevotella sp. UBA1395
TGCGATCACCATGACCTCGGGTGTCTCGGGGCGGCATTCAACGAGGATGCCATGCACCGAAAATTATTGAAATTCAAGCAGATGGGTGTCAACGCCTTGCGGTGTACGCACAATCCTCCGGCTCCGGAGGTGCTCAATATGTGTGACACGATGGGCATCGTGGTGATCGATGAGAGCTTTGATATGTGGCGCAGGAAGAAGACGCGCAATGACTATGCTCGCTATTTCGATGAGTGGCATGAGCGTGATTTGGCCGACATGGTGCTGCGAGACCGCAATCACCCCTCGGTGTTGGTATGGAGTATCGGTAACGAGGTGCTGGAACAGTGGTCGAGTGCCGATGCCGATGAGTTGACGTTGGAACAGGCAAACCTCATTCTCAATGCCGGGCACAAGGTGGAAAAAAGTGCCGACACGCATCCTAATGCTCTGCTCACGCAGCATCTTGCGCAGATTGTGAGACGATGGGACAACACGCGTCCCATCACGGCCGGATGCAACGAGCCTGACCCCAACAACCATTTGTTCAAGAGTGGAGCTATTGATCTGATAGGATTCAATTATCATCACCAGTGGATGAAAGATGTGCCCGAGAAGTTTCCGGGTAAGCCTTTTTACATGTCGGAGAGTGTATCGGCCTTGCAGACGCGCGGGTTTTATCCGCAGCAAGGCGATACCATACTCATGATGCCCGAACGATGGGACAAGGCTTACACCGACCCGACGATGATGTGCTCGGCATACGACAACCAGCATGTGCCGTGGGGATGTACCCATGAGCAATCGTTGGATGCCGTGAAACACACGCCTTACTGTTTCGGGCAGTTCATCTGGACCGGCTTTGACTATCTCGGCGAGCCTACACCATACGGTTTTCCGGCACGC
Source organism: Prevotella sp. UBA1395 (assembly GCA_002305235.1). Taxonomy (GTDB): domain Bacteria; phylum Bacteroidota; class Bacteroidia; order Bacteroidales; family Bacteroidaceae; genus Prevotella. The sequence goes on from DBQL01000074.1 coordinate 6,871, forward strand.
AGCTCTTATTTCGGCGTGATCGATTTGGCAGGATTCCCCAAGGATGTGTACTATATGTACCAGAGCGAATGGACCGAAAAGCCGGTGCTACACCTGTTTCCCCATTGGAATTGGATGCCCGGACAGATCGTGGATATGTGGTGTTATTACAGTCAGGCTGATGAGGTGGAGTTATATATCAATGGGAACAGTCAGGGCGTTAGGCGCAAGACGGGGCCGGGAACGGAGGCCCATCGCTATGGTTTACCACTGACAATCGACAGTATGGCAACGGAATTTCATGTGAACTGGCGCGTGAAGTTTGTGCCGGGAGAAGTGACTGTGGTGGCAAGAAAGAATGGAAAAGTGGTGGGAAGCAAGACCATTCGCACGGCCGGAGCGCCTGACCATATTCGCCTGACCGTGGATTATGACGGGAAAAAATATAACGGCACGATGCCCCGAGGCGGCAAAGATCTGGTGTTTGTCAATGCAGAGGTGGTTGATAAAGACGGAAACCTGTGTCCTCATGCGGAGAATCAGATTTTCTTTGATGTGAAGGGGGGAAGCATAGAGGGTGTCGACAATGGCTGTCAGTACTCTATGGAGCGTTTCAAGGCTAACCGGCGCAGAGCCTTTTTCGGCAAGTGCATGGTGGTGGTAAGTCCCGGTTCAACCCGGAACGTCGTGTTATCGGCCAAGGGTATAGACCTCAAGCCATCGGAATTAGACTTATACGATTATAAATAATGGATCAAAACCTGTAAAAAGAAAGCAGTGACATAACTGCCATGTATGGATTGAGTCAGGCTCTCATGGTTTGATACGGGCATGACGCGTGCCCTGTACAAGTCTCGGACAGATGGTCTTCGCGATGATTGGCTGCTGTTGTGACAACACCTTGCAATCGTTTCTGCGGAGATAGCATCATCCGAGACGGAGGCCGTGAAAGAGCGTAGGATAAATGAAAAATGTTATAAAATGTTCGATGTAAATTGCTTGTGAAAGTAGTTGTGGCAGGATGCAAATAAGTAAGCTCGCTTCAGACTTATGGTTTAGAAGTTATTTGGTAGGACTATTAGTAAGCTGGCATCCTGTCGTTGTTTCGTGATCTTCAATGCGAAATGTTGCGAATTGGATATTATGGTGCAACAATTCAACTTGAAGGTCACGTTTTTTCGACATTGCCTGCGACCTTAATTTCTCCCTCGCAAATATCCGTCGGAATGCGGACAGATTGACTTGCAATGGCGAGAAAGCCATTGCCCGCTTGCTGATGTGATGGCTCGGACGATAGAGCATAGCTGGACAATCGGCCGACCGCAGAGTAGAAAAGGGTCAATCCCGATTTTCTTTCAGGAAAATTTCAGCCCGTTGAAGGTCTTCGGGTGTATCTATGCCGATGGTTTCCACATCGGTACGTCCCACCTTGATGCGATAGCCGTTCTCCAGCCAGCGCAGTTGTTCAAGACTCTCAGCCTTTTCCAATGCCGATTGGGGTAGTTGGGTGATCTCGCCCAATACTTCCTTGCGATAGGCATAGATGCCGAGATGTTTGAGGAAAGGGTAGTGACTCATCCAGTCTTTATGCTCGACACCTCTGACAAAGGGGATGACCGAGCGCGAGAAATAGAGGGCAAAGCCACGGGTATCGGTCACGATCTTGGGAGAATTGGGATTGTCTGTCGCGTCCATGTCGGTGAAAAGCTTGCCAATGGTGGCAATCTGCGTCTGCGGATCATCAAAGAGTCGGCATACGGTCTCAATCTGTGAGGTGCGGATAAAAGGCTCGTCGCCCTGAATATTGATTACTACATCGGCATCGGAGCCAATCTTTATCACAGCCTCCTGAATGCGGTCGGTGCCACTTTGGTGGTCGGTGCGGGTCATTACGGCCTTTCCACCAAACTGCTCCACAGCCTGAAAGATACGCTTGTCGTCGGTGGCCACCCATGCGTCGGGTATCATTGCACTGACCTTTTCATAGACATGCTGAATGACCGGCTTGCCGGAGAGCATGGCAAGCGGCTTGCCGGGAAAACGAGTGGAGGCGTAACGGGCCGGAATGATGGCAATAATCTTCATATCGATCTTTTGGATTTTAAGCGCAAAATTACAAAAATATAAATGAGAGGGCATATTTAATTATGTTAAATTGCACATTTCTTTTTTGAAAATAAAATGTCATTCCGTCTTTTTTCAATTATTATTACTATCTTTGACAACCAATTTACGATTAAATTCTGAATAGTGAAGAATAAGATATTAGTTCTGTTTTTGCTCATGGTTTCTGTTGTCTGCAAGGCTCAGAAGATTACACTTGGCTCATGCTCTGTAATGGAGATGGGTGTGAAGGGAGTGTATAAAGGGCAGATGGTTTCAGGGAAACCACATGGAAAAGGAAATATTCTCTTTGATAATGGCAATACATACGAAGGCGATTTTGTCAAAGGCAAGCGTCAGGGCTACGGAATCTATACCTTTTCTGATGGCGAGAAGTATGAGGGTCAGTGGTTGTTGAACCAGCAACACGGCCAAGGCACCTACTATTTCAATAATAATAATAAGTATGTAGGACTTTGGTTCCGTGACTATCAGCAGGGACACGGTATCATGTATTATTTCAATGGCGACAAGTATGACGGCGATTGGTATCGGGATATGCGCCAAGGAAAAGGCAAATACACCTACGCCAACGGTGCCTATTACGAGGGATATTGGAAGGAAGACAAAAAGGAGGGCAAGGGATTCTTCGATTGGGGCGACGGAACGACATACGAAGGCGAGTGGATCAATAACCAGCGGTCGGGCTATGGAGTCAACAAATATGCCGATGGCGACGTGTATAAGGGCCAGTGGAAAGATGATATCCAGCAAGGACGGGGCATCTATCTTTTTCAGAACGGCGACCGATACGAGGGCGATTATGATCAGGGCGAGCGCACTGGAGAGGGTATTTTCAAGTATTCCAATGGCGATCGGTACACCGGTCATTTTTCAGAAGGTGCCCGAGACGGTGTCGGAACGTTTGTATGGGCTAACGGCGACAAGTATGAAGGCAGTTGGAAGAATGAGTATCAGAATGGGCGTGGGAAGCTCACCAAGCAGAATGGCGATGTGTTCGACGGCAATTTCGTCAATGGGAAGATTGACGGTGAGGTCATCATCCATTATGCCGACGGCACCCGTTTCAAAGGAACTTACAAGAACGGCATGCGCAATGGCAAGGCTATTGAGGAATTTAAGGACGGCCTCCGCTTTGAGGGGGCTTACGTAAACGATATTCGTGACGGAAGGTTTATAGAGAAAGACCGCAACGGGCAAATTACCTTCAAAGGCCATTACGAGAACGGACGCCGTTTCAAAGATGATTAATCGTTTTTAAAAATAATATACTTATGATTATCGACAAATTGGAAAATCTGGAGAAGTATGTTTCATTGAACCCTTTGTTTGCTGAAGTAGTGAGCTTCTTGAAGAGCAACGACTGGGCCGATGTGAGTGATGGCAAGCATCAAATCAAAGGTGATGATGTTTTTGTAAACGTCATGCACCTCAAGGGAAAGGCTCAAGACGAGGCCGCAATGGAATATCATATCAAGATGGTAGACGTGCAAGTTCCTATCAGTGACGACGAGATTTTCGGTTATATCCCGCAGGCTGACCTTCCCCCAATGGAGTATGTTGAGGAGAAAGACATGGCAAAGAAAGACGGTGTGCCCTCCCAAACCTATATCACGGTGAAGAAAGGGCAGTTTGTCATCTTCTTCCCGCAAGACGGGCATGCCCCCGGAATATCAACGAAAGATGAGTTTAGAAAGGCCATCTTCAAGGTGAAAGCATAATCTGTAACATCATAAGCCACTGGTAAATCTGAGCACTATGGAAAAAAAAGTAACGCTAACCGAGCCTCAATCCAAGAGAAAATCATCACCGCAGTCCAAGCATATCGGTGTGGTTGCTCACGACTCTTATCTTGAGCCATTCGAAGATGCCATCCGTGGTCGGCACGACCATGCCGTATGGAAGATCGGACAGCTCACACAGGATGGCAAAATCGCCTTATCTGATTTTGCCAACGGTCATCGATATTATGGCTTGCACAAGACCCCTCGGGGTGGATGGGTGTTCCGTGAATGGGCTCCCAATGCCACAGACATCTATCTTGTGGGCGACTTCAATGGTTGGACCGAAACCCCAAAATATCGTTGCAGCCGTATCGACAATACCGGAAACTGGGAGCTTAAACTTCCCGCCAAGGCCATGAAGCATGGCGATCTGTACAAGATGCACGTGAAATGGAATGGGGGAGAGGGCGAACGCATTCCCGCATGGGCCCAAAGAGTGGTGCAAGACGATGTTACCAAGATATTCTCAGCACAGGTATGGTCTCCGCAAGAGTCATATACTTGGCGCAAACCCACGTTCCGACCCAAGAAGAACCCATTGTTCATCTATGAGTGCCATATCGGAATGGCGCAAGATGCCGAGAAGGTTGGCACTTACAAGGAGTTCAAGGACAATGTCCTGCCCCGCATCGCCAAAGACGGATACAACTGCATTCAGGTCATGGCCATACAGGAACACCCCTACTATGGCAGCTTCGGTTATCATGTAAGCTCGTTCTTCGCGCCCTCGAGCCGTTTCGGCACGCCCGAGGATCTCAAAGAACTCATCGATACGGCGCATGGCATGGGCATTGCCGTGATTATGGATATTGTCCATTCCCACGCCGTAAAGAATCAGGTAGAGGGGTTGGGCAACCTTGCCGGAGACCCCAATCAGTACTTCTATCCGGGCGACCGGCACGAGCATCCGGCTTGGGACAGCCTGTGCTTCGACTACGGCAAGGATGAGGTTTTGCATTTCTTGTTGAGCAATTGCAAATATTGGATGGAAGAGTTCCGTTTCGATGGCTTCCGTTTCGATGGCGTAACCTCGATGCTCTACTACAGCCACGGCTTGGGAGAGGCATTCACCGGTTATCAGGATTACTTCAACGGGCATCAGGACGACAATGCCATCTGCTATCTTACCATCGCCAACAAACTCATCCATGAGCTTAATCCGCATGCCATTACCATTGCCGAAGAGGTGAGCGGAATGCCCGGA
>DBQL01000074.1:11997-13889 GCA_002305235.1 Prevotella sp. UBA1395
TGGAAGCCGAGCAGTATCTTTTGGGAAGTCAGGAACAGGAGGTCTGACGAGCAGACCATTTCCTATTGCGAAAGTCACGATCAGGCTTTGGTGGGCGACAAAACCATCATCTTCCGCTTGGTAGATGCCGATATGTATTGGCATTTCAAGAAGGGCGACGAGAACGATGCGGCCCGTCGCGGCATTGCATTGCATAAGATGATCCGCCTCGTCACGGCCGGAGCGATGAACGGTGGCTACCTCAACTTCATGGGCAACGAGTTTGGTCATCCCGAATGGATCGACTTCCCGCGTGAGGGAAACGGCTGGAGCCACAAGTATGCGCGCCGCCAATGGAATCTCGTTGACAACCAAGAGCTTGACTATCATTATCTCGGCGACTTCGACCGGGAGATGATCGAGACCATCAAGAGCGAGAAAAAGTTTAACGACCAGCCTGTTCAGGAGATATGGCATAACGACAGTGATCAGGTGTTGGCCTACATGCGGGGCAATCTCGTGTTCGTGTTCAACTTCTCTCCGACACGCTCTTTCGCCGACTATGGCTTCTTGGTGCCGGCCGGTTCCTATCATGTCATGCTTAATACCGACGCCACACGCTTTGGCGGTAACGGTCTGGCCGATGACAGCGTGGTGCATTTCACCATGCCCGACCCGCTTTATGAAAAGGATAATAAAGGTTGGTTGAAGCTGTATATCCCTGCCCGCTCGGCAGTAGTACTGCGACTTGAGTAGATTTTTCCCCAAAACAGACAAATCCCCATGATGTACAACATGAAGAATGGCACATTATCCGTCCGCGTGATATGTGCCGTTCTTTTCTTGATTTTCACGTTCCTGTATCTCTTTGAGTATCAGGCCGACATACTCTCCGTTACCCAACACGTGCTGTCCAAGGGGCAGACGCATTACAATCAGGTGGTCGGGGCCATCCTCATCACGCTGGTGTTGTGGTTGGTACAGGGCGTGGCCTATGCCATTACCAAGCTCAACGGCCTGTTCCATGCTATCACGTTCTTTCCCTCCCTGCTCTTGTTGGGCATCCTTACAGACGTCACCCCCGATATCGTGCATGAGAGTTATCTCGGCCATTGGCTATGGGGATTCCCCCTTCTCATGCTGATTTTCGCGGTGGGGGTATGGCTGTGCCGTCAGTATGAGATGATTCACGCTCAGGATCACAATACCAATATTGTGCATACCCTGTGGGCCAATGTGTTGATATTGGTGGTTCTCATGCTGATGACTTGCGGCATCGGCTGCACCGACAAAACATTTCATTACCGCATGAAGCTGGAGAACGCACTGCTGACCCACCATCCCGGGATGGTAACGACAGTGGGTATCACCGAGCATAAGACCGACAGCAGCCTCACATTCCTGCGGATATGGTGTCTCTCCAAGACCCGCGAGTTGGGCGAGAGCCTCTTCGAATACCCGTTGACGGGTGGTTCAGAAGCCATGTTGCCCAATGGGTCGTCGGTCAGGATGATGATGATTCCCGAGCAAGACCTGTATAAAGACCTTGGCGTGGTGTTCACCAAGAAGATGAGTCCGACTGATTATCTCACCACATTGCATCGCATCGGCCGTGCCACACCGTTGGCACACGACTGGTTGCTCTGCGCCTATTTGCTCGATGGCGACCTCGACCGCTTCGTCGAGGCGCTACCCAAGTATTATGAAATCACCGACAAACTGCCCAAACACTATAAGGAAGCCCTGATACTCTATACTCACCTGAAGTCGCATCCTCACTTGGTTTATCATGATGAGGTGATGGATGCCAACTTTGAAGACTATCAGGAACTGCGTCGAAAAGCCCCCAACCCGCAATTGCGCTATTCCGTGGCACGCGACAATTACGGCAAAACCTACTGGTTTTATTATCA
>DBQL01000195.1 GCA_002305235.1 Prevotella sp. UBA1395
GACATCATCATCGGTCCGCTTTACAGCCATCAGGTGCGCGGGTTGGCCGAGTTTTGCAAGGCCCGCAACATCAAGATGGTCATTCCCTTCTCGATCAATGGTGACGACGTGGCAGCCTATCGGCAGATCTTTCAGGTGTGGGAGTCGCCCGACAAGCTCAACAACAGTGCCATCGAGACATTCCTGCGTCGTTTTCCCGATGCCCATCCCGTATTCATAGACTGTAACGACAAGGAGTCGAAGAAGGGTATCTTCACCTTCGGCCTGCGCAACAGGCTCGCCAATAAGAATATCGAGTACAGCATCACCAATATCACCAGCAGCGAGGAGCTGTTTGCCAAGGCGTTCAGCAAGAGTAAGCGCAACGTGGTGATTCTGAACACGGCGCGGTCGCCCGAGCTTACCGTCGCCTTGGCCAAGATAGAGAGTCTGCAGAACAACCGGCCCTCGCTGGCCATCACCCTCTATGGTTACACCGAGTGGCTGATGTACACGGGCAACAACCTCGAGAAGTTTTTCCGCTTTGACACCTATATTCCCGCCTCGTTCTATTATAATGAGGTAGACCCCAAGACCCGCGGCTTGGAACGCAGTTACAGCCGGTGGTTCCGGCAAGACATGCAGCATGCGCTGCCGCGCTTTGCCATCACGGGCTATGACCACGCGCAGTTTTTCGTGCGCGGCATAGACAAGCATGGCAAGAATTTCACCGGCGGCGAGGGCCAGAGCACCTACCGCGCGTTGCAAAGTCCGCTGAAGTTCAAGCAGGTGGGTACCGCGGGCATGCAGAATGAGTTTTTCCATCTCATCCATTACACCAAGGATGGCAACATCGAATCCATAGCTTATTGACAAATGAAGAAGCACCTCATATCAGCATTGCTGCTCCTTCTGCCCACGATGTTGGCCGCGCAGATCGGCGAACACCGCAACACCCTGTCGGTGGGAGTGAACGGCGGCTATAACCTCACGTCCATACGCTTCACCCCCAAGGTGGTGCAGGGCATGCACGGAGGTCTCACGGGCGGACTCTCGATGCGCTACACCGTAGAGAAATATTTCTCGACCATCGCCTCGATCGCCGCCGAAGTGAACTTCAGCCGGATGGGTTGGAAAGAGGATATCCGCGACATCGACGACCAGCCGGTCATCAATGCCGTCACCGGACTGCCCGAGGAGTACAGCCGAACCATCAGCTACATACAGGTTCCGCTCTTGGCACACCTCGCGTGGGGACGTGAGAACAAGGGCGTGAACTTCTTCGTGAACGCCGGCCCGCAGTTTGGCGTGTATCTCAGTGAGTCGACCACGACCAATTTCGACTGGGCCACGCGCAACACCTCCGACCGTGCCAACACCATCGTGGCGCAAGACACGATGAGCGTGGAGAACAAGTTCGACTATGGCATCGCCCTCGGCGTGGGCATGGAATACGCCCATCCGGCCGTGGGGCGCTTTCTCGTCGAGGGGCGTTATTATTACGGACTGGGAAATATCTACGGCGATTCCAAGCGCGACTACTTCGGCTCGAGCAACTTCGGAACCGTCACCGTCAAGGTGGCGTGGCTCTTCGACGTGACAAGATATGTCTCCAAGAAATGACAACGCCACGTTTCTCAACAATCCTTGGCTAACCCCATACAAATCAACAATCAATTAAACTAACACACGTATGTTTGAAAATCAACCCAAAGGCCTCTTTGCCTTAGCACTGGCCAATACCGGTGAACGCTTCGGCTATTACACCATGCTGGCTATCTTCGCGTTGTTCCTCCAAGCCAACTTCGGTTGGGGCGAGGGACTTACCGGTACCGTATTCTCCACCTTCCTCATGCTTGTCTACTTCCTTCCCATCGTGGGAGGCGCCGTGGCCGACAGGCTGGGCTTTGGCAAATGTGTCACGGCCGGCATCATCGTGATGTTCCTCGGCTATCTGCTCATGGCCATCCCCGCGGGAGCCGGCACCCCGGCCATCGTCATCATGGTGTGCGCGCTGCTGATGATCAGCGTGGGCACAAGTCTCTTCAAGGGTAACCTCCAAGTGATGGTGGGCAAGCTCTATGACGAGGAGCGCTATGCCAAGCAACGCGACAACGGCTTTTCCATCTTCTATATGGCCATCAACATCGGCGCGCTCTTCGCGCCCACGGCAGCACTGAAACTCATGGACTGGGCGCAGAAGTCGCTCGGGGCCACCGAGCAGACGGCCTACCACTATGCCTTCGGCGTGGCCTGCGTCTCGCTCATCGTGTCGATAGCCATCTATTACGGCTTCAGGTCGACCTTCGCCCATGTGGACAGCAGTGCCAAGAAGTCGGCGACAGACGACCGGAAGACGGCCGAGCAGCACGTGGAGACCCCCGAGGAGAAAGCCGACACGCGCAGCCGTCTCGTGGCTCTGTTCTTGGTGTTCACCGTGGTGATATTCTTCTGGATGGCATTCCACCAGAACGGTCTCACGCTCACATTCTTCGCACGCGACTTCACGCAGACTTCGGCCACCGGATGGACGGCGATGATCTTCGACGTGACCAACGTGGTGGCCGTCATCGCCATAATCTATGCCCTCGTCGCCATATTCCAGAGCAAGACCGCCAAGGCCAAGGGCATCGCCGCCTTGGTGATCGCTGCCGCCTTGGCATTCATCGCATACAAATACAGCGCACTGATGGGCGAGGGCGGATCGGTAGAGGTCAGCGCACCCATCTTCCAGCAGTTCAACCCCGCTTTTGTCGTGGGACTCACCCCGCTGAGCATGGCCCTCTTCGGATGGCTCGCCTCGCGTGGCATGGAACCCTCGGCACCGCGCAAGATAGGCTACGGCATGCTCGTGGCCGGACTGGGCTATGTGGTGATGATCATGGCCTCGGTGGGCCTGAGCTACACCCTCACCGACGAGCAACGCGTATCGCCGATGTGGCTGGTCTATACCTATCTCATTCTCACCTTCGCCGAGTTGCTGCTCTCGCCGATGGGCATCAGCTTCGTGTCTAAGGTGGCTCCGCAGAAGTATCAGGGCCTGATGATGGGTTGCTGGTTTGGCGCGACGGCCATTGGCAACTTCCTCGTGCAGATACCGGCCTACCTCTGGAAAGCCGTTCCGCTTACCGTGGTGTGGGGTGTGCTGGTGGCGCTCTGTCTCGCTTCGTTCCTCTTCATCTTTGCCGTGATGAAGAAATTGGAGAAGGTGTGCTGAGCGTCGGCGGGCGTGCTCTTGCACGCTCGAGATGCCGGCTGCCGGCGGTGGCGAGACGATGGTTTTACGGTCGTCGGGGCTTTACAATCAAGTGGCTTCACGATAGCTATCTAATTGTCTCGCGATTACTATCTAATCGTCTTGCGATTACTATCTAATCGTCTCGCGAATGCTATCTTATCGCGAAGGGTGTGCGCGGCAGTGGCCGGGCAAAACCCGTGCGAGTGCTTTCTCCAAATCGTTATACGCACCATACGACAAGAGCCTGAGACGTTGTGTCTCAGGCTCTTGCCGTATCGTGGGGCAGGGTTGCGGCGACGCCGTGGCACGGCTATGGCGATGGCCGCCGATGGTTATTTGCAACGGTCATACCACTCCCTGAGTGCCGGTTTGGGCGTGCCAAGCCGCGTGATGGCATCGAGGTCTTGCCGGGCTTTGCCAAACTCCTTGAGGCGTATGCGGATGTCGGCGCGCGACAACAGGTAGTCGGCATTGCGCGGGTCACGCCTGATGGCTTCCGAATAGTCGTACTCGGCGGGCACGAGCATTCCCTGCTCGTCCTCGATGCCGGCGCGCGCCGCCCATGCGATGGCAGAGTCGGGATGGGCCGTGACCAACCGGTTGATGCCGTCTAAAGCCTCGGTGAAGTGGCGGTCTTTCTGATTGAGCAGCGCCAGTCCCAGCCTCACCTCGAAGTTTCCCGGTACGATTTGCAGCAGGGTCTCGTAGTCGGCGCGCGCAAAATTGTATTTGTGCAGTCGCTCGTTGACAAAGGCGCGGTAGAACAGTGCGGCCACATTGCGGGCATCTTGCCCGAGAATGGTGTTGTATTCGGCAAGCGCATACTCCCATTGCTCCAGCTGCACGTTCCACGATGCCTTGCGCAGACGCAGGTCGATGGAGTCGGGATGGTAGGCGAGGGCATCGGCCGCCTTGGCCAAACTGTCGCGGAGCGGGTTCACGGGAGACTGTGCCGCCGATGGCAGTGACAGCGTGACGACGGTGAAAAGCAGCGGTAAGATCTTGCGATTATTCATGAAAAACGATTGAAATATTGTGCAAAGTTAAGCCTAAGTTTGCGATTTCGGGCCTCCGGCAAGTTAAAAAATGGAAACGATTGCCATGCAAGATATGTCAAAAACTGTATTATTATTTGGAACTTTGCCATTTTTTCCTTATTTTTGTTTTCATGTATATTACTGCTTTTACTTTGGCGACCGAGACGGTGGCCGTGACACTAAATGATTGACAATATGGAAAATGTAGCTGAAAACCATGTAGACCAAGCCGAAAGAGACAAACAGGCACGTTTCAAGGAGCAGCGCAACGCGATGTTGGCTGACAAGGTGCTGACGGCAGTCTTCACAATTTTTGCCATTGGCATCATCGCCTTTTTGGCGTGGAGCTTCGCGGTAGATAATATATAACGCGAGGTGTCGACCGGCATGGGCGGGCGGCTTCGGCGGTGTCGAGGCCGGGCGGTCATAGAGACCGCGCAGCCGCGCTTTTTCGACAGGCAGAGAAAACTCCTGCCAAGACCATGATGGCTTGGCAGGAGTACACATTTCCCGGCGGCGTTTGCCGTCGGGTTATTTCATGGTCTTGGCGTTTCCCACACAGCTATTGGGCATTTGGATATGGACCATTTGGCAGATGGTGGGCGCGATGTCGGTGATATGGGTAGGCTCGGCGCTCTCGCCCCGGCTCACGTGCCATCCGAAGAGTACGAAGGGGATGTGGGCATCGTAGGGGTTCCACTGCGCGTGGGTGGTGCCCCGGTAGTCGGGTTTGTTGCTCACGTTCTCCCATCCGGCCTTGGCCACATAGACAAGGTCGCCGCTGCGCTTCTTGTTGTAGCCGTTGACGATGCGGTCGCGGAGGGGCTGCGGGATGGATGTGGTGAGCGCACGGTCGTAGTCGACCACGTAAAGGATGTTTTCCTGCTTCTCCATCTCGGCGATCACCGCCTGCTTGGCCTCGTCAATGGTTTTGCCACTCTGCGCGATGACCGTGCGGTCGAGGTAGAGCCGGCCGGCATCCTCGGCTTTGATGACTTTTCCGCCGATACCCCATTGTGCTGCCACGGCCTTGTTTACGGTGTCGATGATGGTCCATGCCTCCAGTCCTCCGGCCGGCACCTTGTAACCCTTCAGGTCGTTGGGGTTGTGTGACCCGCCGTGGTCGGCAGAGAGGAAGAGCAGGTAATTGCCGGCTCCCACCTCGCGGTCGAGCGTCTTGAGAAAGTCGGCCACCTGTCGGTCAAGCTCGATGTATGCCTCGCGAATCTCTTTTCCGCGCGTGCCAAAGGTGTGCCCGATGGCATCGGTCGACGAGATGCTGACGGTAAGCAGGTCGGTAATCTCGTCTTTTCCCAGTTTTTCGTGGGTCAGTGCGGCCTTGGCCATATCGAAAGTCTTGGTCACCCCGTCGGTCGAGTTTTTCACGTCGAAGCCCGGCTTGGTGCCAATCTTGTCATTCATGCGGACGACCCAGTCGGGGAGTTTGCTCATATAGTAGGTAGACGAGACAAAGCGGCCGGCCGAAGTGTCCCACCAGTAGGCGGCATCGGCACCGTGTCCGGCGGGCAGGATGGCGGCACGGTCTTTCAACGCCACGCCGATGACCTTGCCCTTGCCGTCGGTGGCGAGCTTGAGCTGGTCGCCGATGCCCGAGGCCATGAGGTTGCGGGGCGACATCTTGCCCTCTGCCGACGACGAGCCTACGCTCTGCACGGTACTGTCTTCGCAGCAGTAGGTCTTGCGGCCGTCGATGTAAAAGTTGTTGCCGGCGATGCCGTGCAGGGCCGGTACCGAGCCGGTGTAGATGCCGGTGTGGCCGATGGCCGTCACCGTGGGCACATAGTCGATCATCGTGTTGGCAAAGCTATAGCCTTGGTCAAGCAGCCGGCGCAGGCCGTCCTCGCGATAGTAATTCTCAAAATAGTAAAGGTAATCCCAACGCATCTGGTCTACAACGAGTCCCACGACCAGTTTGGGGCGCTCTGTCTCGCAATGGCCCGG
>DBQL01000078.1:0-1398 GCA_002305235.1 Prevotella sp. UBA1395
GCAAAATTAACGTGGACGGATTGGGTTACCAAGAGATTGGGCCGGTGTCGGCAGTGCGAACGAAAGAAACCTCGTCCCCCCATGCGTTCCGCATGCTTTGGTGATGAATGCGATGGCTCTCGTGGGCGAATGGCGGGCTGCTCCCGTCACTATTTCCGGTTTCCGCCATCTTCACACATGGCTCGAGAGGTCGCTCCACCGCTCCAAACAGAATGTGGTGATGGTCGGCAAGCATTGTGCGTAGGCTTTTGAAATCGGCGAGAAGGGGAGTCGTGGCCGTGGATGCCTAATTTTTTTTCTTGTTCAGTTTGATGAGCAGCAATCCTATTCCGGTCCAAATGAGTTCGCGAATACGCACGATAAGTGCCACGAAAATGCCCGCGCTGGCGCTGATGCCCAATGTGGTGGTCGACATGAGGAATCCTCCTTCGCGCCCGCCCAACTGCAAAGGCATGAAAAACAACAGGTTGGCGAAGAGAGACGTAAATGCCAATATCAGTACACAATTGACGAAATTGACACTTGGCATGAGCACAAGCAGGATAAAGAAAATCTCAAGTGCCGACAGCACGCGGCAGAAAAATTCCAACAGCACAGCTCCCACGAAGTCATAGGGATTCTGTCTATGCAATGCGGCAATCTGCCTGTCGATGGTGTCCAACTGCTCCCGATGCCTTTCAACAAACGGTCCTGCCCATTTCTTCACAAAGGGAATGTGCCGCAGGATGTTCATCAGTCGGTTGGCCAGTCCCTTTCGATAGCCTGCGGTGAAGAACCATATTCCGAGCGAGGTGAACACGACGGTTGTGGCGAGCAATATGTCTAAGATGAAATTGGTGGGATGAACAAAGAAGAACACGATGGCCGAGACAAGCCAAAACCAAAAGTGGCTGAAGATGTGTGTCATGGCATAGAGAATCACCGATGCCGAAGCCCTCTCCGTTCCGATCTTTGGCGCGAGCTCCATCACCCTGTACGGCTCCCCGCCCATCAGTCCGCCGGGAGTGGCATAGTTGAGTGCAAAGCCAGAGATAGTGACCTTATACAGCCATGCGAAAGGCACGGGCTTGGCCGGTATGTCCTTGTCTGCCGGCTGGCTGCAAACGCCTTTGATGATCAGGTGCCATGAGGCGGTGTTCAGGACATACAGTGCCCCCCATAGCGCCAGTACCGCGAAAAACCAGTATCCGGCATGTTTCAATCCTTGCCAAACCTGTTCAAAAGACAGTTGTGTTACCATGATGGCAAGCACCAACAGTCCGAAGATAAAAAATCCGTTTTGATATTTCTTTTTCATGCTTTCGTTCCCGGGACCGGGTGACAGTTGAGTCCCAAACGGCCGACCAACCGCTATGGGGGATATAGAGGGCTGATATTGTGATATTCATGCTCTCGCCG
>DBQL01000078.1:1466-7864 GCA_002305235.1 Prevotella sp. UBA1395
TGGCGTTCTCGTGCTTCTTGGGGATCGAGAATCTCACCTTCTCGCTGTCGTCCTTGCGCTCATGATAGAGCTTGGGCAGCGGCTTGGCATACGGTGCTTCGTAATCGTTGCGGCGGCGGAAACCGTCGATGGCTTGGAAGATGGCATGTCGCAATGCCGACTCATCGGCCACTCCCTTCCCTGCGATGTCATATCCCGGACCCATGTCGGGAGCCGTGGCGATGAGCGGCAGACCCCCGAGGTAGTGAATGTTGTCTTCGGGTTTGAGAGCCTTGAATGGCGCGATGCCTTGGTCGTGATACATGGCCAGTACGCCGTCGAAGGCGCGATACTTGCCGTTGCCGAAGAAATCGTTGACCTGATAGGGTCCGAAGGCGTTGACCCCGACATCTGCCAGTTTCTGTATGGCGGGGATGATCTGCTCTGTCTCCTCCTTGCCGGGATGCTCGTCGCTGTCGTTGGGGTTGAGGGCCAGAACGGCGATGCGCGGGTTGGAGATGCGCATGTCTTTGCGCAGGGTGGTGAAAAACACCGCCACCTTCTCGATAACCGCCTCTGCGGTGATGGCCGTGCTCACGTCCTTGAGGGCCATCTTGTCGGTCATGAGTGCCATTCGGAGCTGTTCGTTGATCAGGATGTCAAGCCCTTTGCGCCCTTCGCCGATGCTCGTCTCGATGTATTTGGCTTGGTTGGGGATGTGATAGCCCTCCACCGAGAGACCGTTTCCATTGGCCGGACAGGCCACCAGCACGTCGATCAGGCCGTCCTTATAGTCGGTCAGTGCCTTGTCCAAGGCCTTGACGGTGGCGAGGTCGGCCTCCGGAGACGATATACCCAGCTCCACCTTGATTTCCTCGTCAAAGACCGGCAGCATGTTCACTCTGCCGTCTTGCGCCTCGGTGGCAGTGTTGATGATGCTGAAATTGGCATCGATGCCCAGCGCGTTGCGGTGATAAGCCGCCACCTTGGGCGACCCATATATAATAGGTGTGCAAAGCTCTAACATCTCAGGCTCCGCGAAAGTCTTGAATATCAGCTCGTATCCGATACCGTTGGTATCTCCGTGGGTGATGGCCACACGAATTTTCTTATTGTTGTCCATTGTGCTTATTTTAATGTATATAGGGCGGCTTCCAATTGCCGCATCTGGTTTCTTTTCTTTGTTCCGGGGGCGAATACAAATGCCTCCACGGTCAGGTTGCCCGCGGTGTGACTCACAAACGGGCCTCCCATCGCGTCGCCTTTCATCTGCCACAGTCCCCGACGGATGATGATCGTTCGGCCTTTCTCACGTGCTACCGACTCGGTGACGGTCTCTGCCACGGTCTGCATATACATGGCATCGGTCTCACCCTTGATGTTTGCACGCATGACGCTGTCGCGAAGCATCATGAACTGTTGCGGGCTTGCGGCCTTCCTACTGCGGTAAACCACAATATTGCGCATACCGTCGGGCGCGTTGTTACTCAGCCACAGGAAGTCTTTGCCGCGCTTGCTTGACAGCATGTCCATCGGAATCCACAGGTCGACGCCAAACATTCGTTTCACCATATTCTCGGCCTTCGCGTTGCGTTGCTGTCTCAGCCGTGCGATGGCCGCGTTGAGTTCGGCCCTCCTGAGGAGGTCGAGCAGCCGGGGGGTCAGTCTGGCGAGGTCTTTTCGGAGTGTCTCTGGCGATGGCGCAGAGATGTAGACCATCAGCTGAGGGCTTGCAAAGACATTCTTTTCATATCTTATCTTCGTGGCGGTATATATCTCGGGGTTGATGCTCACCATCACGATGTTGCGGGCCACTTTGAGCGGAGCCTTGAAGCCGTCGCTGTCTGTCGTCGACACGTCAAATTCGGGTTCTCGTTGTGGCAGGCCGTCCGCCTCGCTGCGCAGGGCCGTGGCCACCATGCCGTCGCGGTCTCCCACCACCAGCACCTCGTAAGGCTTGCCGCCCGAGGGTGGGAGCAACCCCTGCCTGTCGCTGCACGCGGCAAGGGCGACGGTTGCCGCAATCAGCAGCCATGCCATGCCTCCGAGACTGATAGTGCGCTGCCACATAGGCTTATCGATGACGTTCTTCCTTGATCTTTTGGGCAGTGCTCAGCAGGCCGCAGGCCGCAAAGATGTCTTCGCCCCGGCTCGCGCGGATGGTGGTAAACACGCCGTGCGAGGTGAGATAGTCGCGAAACGCCTCCATCTTCTTGTCGTCGGTGCCTTTCAGCGGCACGTTGGGAATTTGGTGAAAGCGTATGAGGTTCACGCGGCAAAAGAGTCCCTTGAGCAGTCGCACGATCTCGCGGGCATGGGCCTGTGAGTCGTTCACGCCGCCAAAGAGGATATATTCGAATGACAGTCGGCGCTGATGGGCAAAGTCGTAGTTGCGCAGCAGGTCTACGGTCTCCTGTATAGGCATGGCCTTCTCGCCCGGCATCAGCTCCAGCCGCTGCTCGTGGATGGGCGAGTGGAGGCTGATAGCCACATGGCAGTCGCTCTCGTCCAAGAAGCGTTGCAGCTTGTCCTTGATACCGATGCTGCTCACCGTGATGCGCTTGGGACTCCATGCGTAGGCGTAGGGTGCCGTGAGAATCTCTGTGGCGCGCAGCACCGGGTCGAGATTGTCCATCGGCTCGCCTTGCCCCATGAACACGATGTTGGTGAGCGTGTCGCGCTCGGGCAGGCTGTATATTTGGTTCAGGATGTCGGCCGGGGTGAGATAGCCCTCGAACCCCTGCTTGCCTGTCTGGCAGAACATGCACGCCATCTTGCATCCCACCTCACACGACACGCAGAGCGTGGCGCGGTCTTCGTCGGGGATATAGACCGCCTCGACAAACTTCGTGGGTCTCGCCCCGTCGGCATCCGACTGCCGGCGAGGGGTGGTGGTGCGCACGGGGAAGAGGTATTTCACCGTGCCGTCTGTCGAATGCTGCGCGTCTATCGGGTCCATGCACCCCACCTCGTAGGCCTCGGCGAGTTTCGCGCGGTTGGCTTTCGACAGGTTGGTCATCTCATCGATGCTGCGCACGTGACGCTCATACAGCCATTTGGCCATCTGGTCGCCCGCAAAAGCGGGCATGCCCAACGACTTGGCGACATCCTTGAGCTCGGCTGATGTCATGCCGAGTAATATTTTCTTGTTCATATTGCAAAGATACAAACTTTTTGACTAAAGTATGCGTTTTATGCCCTATTTTCGCTATCTTTGCAAAGTTTTCACCTCTATTACGGCATTGCGCGATAGAAACTAAAGCATGTCATCATCAGGGTTTTAGCGGTTTGGCGCAGCTATGGCCGGAGGTTGCTGACCGGGGGATGACCCGTCTGAATTTATATTGACACCATCATGCGATTTGAAAATCAACAGCAAACGTTGCGTAGCGGGCACCGAGAATCGTCGCCTGCGATGGCGAGCGAGCCTCGTGTCACCGTGGGCATCGTCTGCGCGAGGAGCATCGGCTTCACGCTGCATGCACCTTATCGGGTTGGCGACCGCGAGACGAGCGGCCGCCAACTTGTGGAATGGGCCGACAGCGGCCTGCTTTGGGACGGCCGGCACTATGACGAACTGCGGTTCACGGCATTGTCGGGCGATGCCTCGTTCTCGTTGGAAGACGTGACTATCGGTGTAAACTTCCACTGGGAGCGTCAGGAGACACAGACTTTCTCGGGGCATTTGCGACTGATGGTCGATGGCGAACGGGTGTGGGCGGTGAACGAGCTGCCCGTAGAGGAATATCTCAAGAGTGTCATCTCGAGTGAGATGAGTGGCAATTCGAGTCTCGAACTGCTCAAGGCGCATGCCGTCATATCACGTTCGTGGCTGCTGGCACAGATGCGGCGGCGTGTCGCTCCGCAAGCAGAGAAGCCGCAATCGCTCGTCCGCACGGCAGACAGTCTGATAAGATGGTACGACCAAGACGACCACACGCTCTTCGACGTGTGTGCCGACGACCATTGTCAACGCTATCAAGGCATCACCCGCGAGACCAATCCGAGGGTGGCAGAAGCCATTGCCGCCACTCGCGGCAGGCTCCTCATGGCTGACGGCGAGATTTGTGACGCGCGGTTTTCGAAGTGTTGCGGCGGGGTGACGGAGGAGTATCAGTATTGCTGGGACAACAGTCCCAAGCGCTATCTCGCCGCCGTTGCCGATACCGCCACGCCCGAGGCCTTCCCCGACCTCACCGTGGAGCGTAGTGCCGAGAAGTGGATTCGCAGCCATCCCGAGAGCTTTTGCAACACCCATGACCGCCACATCCTCTCACAAGTGCTCAACGGTTATGACCAAGAAACTACCGACTTCTATCGTTGGAAGGTGTCTTACGGTCGCCAAGAGCTGTCGCGGCTGGTGGCCCGGAAGCTCGACATCGATTTTGGCGAGATCGTCGACCTCGTGCCATTGAGGCGCGGAAGGAGCGGCCGCATTTACCTCTTGAAGATCGTGGGCACCCGCAAGACCATGACCGTCGGCAAGGAACTCGAGATCAGGCGTGCGCTGAGCGAGAGCCATCTTTATAGTTCGGCATTCGTGGTAGACCGCCACGGCATCGGCCCCGACGGTTTGCCGGCCTCGTTCGACATCGTCGGCGCGGGCTGGGGGCATGGCGTCGGACTGTGCCAGATCGGTGCCGCGGTGATGGGAGAGAAGGGGTATGGCTACGATGCCATACTCTTGCATTACTATCCCGGAGCCGACATTGTGAGGCTGTACGAATGACCAGCCCCCCGACTTGACCATTTATTCATCAAAACAAACACTATGAACTCTATATCACCACCCAACCAACCATCCATGCCATCGGCCGGGAAGAACGGCCGTTCGCCTTGGGCATGGGTACCGTCGCTCACCTTCAGCGACAGTCTGCCGTCTGTCGCGGTGATGACAATATCGGTCATTCTCTACAAGCAAATGGGCTTGAGCAATGCCGCCATCACCTTTTACACCTCATGGCTCTACCTGCCTTGGGTGCTCAAACCCATCTGGAGCCCGTTCATCGACCTTGTGAAGACCAAGCGATGGTGGGTGCTGGCGATGGAAATGCTCATCGGCGCCGCCTTCGGAGGCATTGCTTTCACCATTCCCACGGAGCTATGGCTGCAGGGCACGCTGTTTTTCTTCTGGGTGATGGCGTTTGCCGGGGCGAGCCATTGCGTGGCGGCCGACGGCTTTTACATGCTCGGTCTGAACCCCCATCAGCAGGCGGGATTCATGGGTATACGCACACTCTTCGACCGCTTGGCCATGATTTTCGGGCAGGGCATCCTCGTGATGGTGGCGGGCAACCTGCAAGTGGTGTTCCGCAACAGCATCACCTTCTCGTGGAGCCTCATGTTTTATGGGGTCATGGGATTGTTCTTGGCCCTGTGGCTGTGGCATAACTACTCGTTGCCCTACGCCAAGGACGACATCAAGCATGTCTATATCGACGCCCGGACGGTGTGGGAAGGTTTCTTGGAAACATTCCACACGTTTTTCACCAAGGAGCATGTGGTCTTCGCCGTGCTGTTTATCGTGTTCTTCCGCATGCCCGAAGGACTGCTGTCGAAGGTCTCCGAGCTGTTTCTCATCGATGCCGGCCACAACGGCGGACTGGGATTGTCGCCACAGGAGTACGGACTGGTGCAGGGCACGGTGGGTATCATTGGCATTGCCTGCGGAGGCATCTTGGGCGGATGGCTGGCCGGCCGCGACGGCCTGAAACGGTGGCTTTGGCCGATGGTGGTGGCATTTACGCTGCCCGAGCTTATTTATGTGTATCTCAGTTACAGTCTGCCGTCGAGCTTGTTTGTCATCAATTTGTGTGTGTTCGTGGAACAGTTTGGGTACGGATTCGGCCTGACGGCTTACATGCTTTTCATGATTTATTACAGTCGCGGTGAGTATAAGACCAGCCATTATGCGCTGGCCTCGGCCATGATGTTCCTTTCCATGATGCTGCCGGGCATCGTGGCCGGCGCCCTTCAGGAGTCGATGGGGTATCGCCATTTCTTTATCTTCACCTTGGCCTCATGCGTCATCATGTATGTATTGGCCGCTTTCCTGAAGATAGACCCTCACTACGGCAAGAACGAGGAGTGACACCCGGTGTTGCCCCCGATGGTATGAGGTCTTGGAAACGTGGGCATGTCCCGGGTTCCGAGACCTTTCTTGTTGGTGCGTGCCGGCATGTAGGCAAGGCTGTCGGGATGGCGTGGAGAGGACGCAAATTATCAATGAAAAATATTTACCATGCACGTTTTCCTGTCCATTTTCGAGAATGCGAGGACCGGGAGGTCGAATTTTCGTGAAAAATCGACAAAAATATAACTCGCTGAAGATAAGCAGATTGCGAAAACATGACTTGGGTTCCTGTCAGGAAATCGGCCGAAAGTTGTTGCGATTGCTATTGAATGGCAAGGCGATATGG
>DBQL01000183.1:0-24738 GCA_002305235.1 Prevotella sp. UBA1395
CGCGGCCTTCTTGCGGGCGGCAGCAGCAGCATCCTCACGAGCCTTGCGGGCCGCGGCTTCTGCGGCCGCGGCCTTACGGGCTTCTTCCCTGAGATGTTCCTCACGCGCCTTGGCCTCGGCTATGCGGCGGGCGTTCTCGCGGGCAGCGGCCTCGGCCTCGGCTTTCTTACGGGCCAGTTCGGCAGCGCGACGCTTGGCCGCCTCGACGGCAGCGGCCTTGCGCTTGGCCTCGGCGGCGGCACGCTCGCGGGCCTTCTGAATCTCGATTTCCACCAAACGGTCGATCTGCGCGTTAAGGGCAGCGTCTTTCTTTTGCTGGTCGGCGATGATCGACTGAATGGTCTTCTGCTGTTTCTGGAGGCCTTGCACCATCTCCTGCTGGGTGTTCTTGTTCTCCTCCAACCGACTCTTTTCCTGTTGTCCCTTGCTTAACAGCCTGTTCTTCTGGCCTTTGACCTGCTGCAATTGGTGATGCTTATTGTTCACCTCGGCCTGTTTCAGTTTCACGGCCTCGCCCTGCGCACGCTGGTATTGGGCATACTCGCGAACGAAACGAAGTCGGCGATACATCTGGTAGAGGTTCTTGGCCGAGAAGACGAACATCAGCTTGTCTTGCACGGTACGATGCCTGGCCATGTATCTCATGGACTTCACGTACTTGGCCTGACGGTCTTTCAACTGCTGTTCGAGGGTACCCAGCTGCGTGTTGAGTATGGCGATGTTGCCCTCGATGTGGCGAATATCGGTCTGAATATTCTCGATGCTCTTCTGCCTTTGGTCTATTTCGCCATTGAGCACCATCAGATCTTTCAACCGCTTCTCCACGTCTGCCTTGTTGGCTTTGAGCGCTTGTTCCTGCTCTCTGATCTTCTTTTGGATGGCAGCACGCTGACTTTGCAATCCCTTGATGGAGGAATTGGTAAAGGTGGCGGTCTTCGCGGTAGTTTTTTTGGAAGTAGTCTTGGTGGTGGTTTTTGTCGTCCGGGCACGTTGTTTGGAAGTGGTCTTCCGGGTTTGGGCACCGGAAGACAGTACGACGATACACGCCAAGAGGGTAAGAATTGCCTTTCTCATTACATATTGAGTAATTGACCAAAGATATCTTTGGCATCCATCTGCTTATATCTGCTCGATACCGTAGACTGCGTTTCCCAGTCTTCGGAAGTCGAGAGGTCGTTCATTTTTAATTTTACAGTCGTTGTTTGTAGTTTGTTGGTGGCCGTGGTGGAGAATGAAAACTCCTGCGTGGCAGGGAATTGCTTTGCTCCGAGCGCCTTGAAATCGCTGTATTTCCACACGAGGTCCGATTTGTTGCGTGGGCCGTTGTTATAGCTTACCTCGGCCTCACTGATGCGTCCGTTGTTCTTGTCGGCCTTCCACATATAGCTCATATTGCCGTTTTTCAGCACCACGGGCAGCTCGCCGCCGGCTGCATCCAGCGTCACGTCAAACTTTTGAAGGTCTGCTTCGCCCACCTTCGAGGCACCGGGCAACAGCAACTGATTCCAAAAGAGCGACTGAAGGGAATAGAAATTCAAGCCGTTGTCCTTGAGAAAGCTCAGCTGGTTGTAGTCACCTTTGATATATTGCTTGTGCATCCGGTCGATGACCAATACATAGTCGGGGGTAAATTCTATCCTTCCGACCTCGCTTCCCAATATCGGGATAAACAGCTGAAGACGGATAACCTCGTCTCGTCGCATGCGCAAGGCACCCGGCACGGTGATGCTCTTGTCACCCATTTTAGCATTGAATGACAGGTCGGCAACAATGTTTTTTGCATACACTTTTTGGTCGCTCACCTTCTGAACGAAGGCCAGTTTGCGTGCCGCGAGCGTGTTGGTCATTTCTGTCGATGCCGTCGTCGTCACGGGAGAGTCTTGTACCAGCGCCTTCTTGGAGCCACAGGAGGCCATCGCGCAGGGTATGCACAGGAGTATGATTTGTCTTGTTAACTTCATTTCCGCTTTCTATAAATTCCGATTTTCTTATTCAATGCCGCGGCGTCGCCACCGGCATCGAGGGCTTTTTGCCAATAGACCACCGCGCCGACCTTATCCCCTGCCTTGAGGTAAATGTCTCCGGCATGTTCTAATACGTCGGCACTGAGCGTGCTGTCGCTATCGTTTTGCAATGCCCGGTCAATGTAAATTTTCGCCTCCGCGTATCTTTCCAGTTTGAAAAGAATCCACGCATAGGTATCGAGGTAAATGCTGTTTTTCGGCTCTGCCACCACGGTTTTGGCACTCATCTGCTCTGCTTTCTTGAGGTCTCCGCCCTCGATGGAGAGGAAATAGGCATAATTATTGAGCGTCATGTAATGGTCAGGCTTCCATTGCAGACAGCTGTCGAAGGCGGCGTATGCCCTCGCCTTGTTGCCTTGGTTATGGTAAATCTCTCCCATAATGGCGTAAAAGTCGCTGACCAACTTAGGATCGCTCTTGTGATTGATTTCCCTTGTTCCGCGCTGTAAGGCGTCGAGTGCTCCCCGATCATCCTTTTGATAATAGCGTGCGAGGCCGGTGAAGTAATAAAAGGCCATTTCATCGGGATTGTATAGCATTCCCGGCTCACTCAGTTCGGCCACAGCTTTCCAGTCTTCCTTGGCCCATTGGCTTTGGATGAGCTGAAAGCGCGCATTGCCATTGTCGGGCGCAAGCTCCAAGAGTTGGCGTAGAACGCGGTTGGTTTCTGCCTCGGGCATCTTCTTGAGCGAATAGTATGCCGCCTTCATCTCAACCACGGCAGCATCCTTGGGCAATGCCTGCTGCATGCGATCGAGCAACCGAATGATTTGCGTGGAGTCTCCATCCTTGCTCTCATTCTCCTGAATGGCCTGCCGAAGAAATTGTATGCGATTGTCAGAGGGAGTGTTCTTGGCAAGCAATATGCGTTCCATCATCTGCCGGGCAAGGCTGTCTTGTCCTGCCGCACGATAGTAATCGTACATCGAACTCTGCGCATACGCGTTGTCGGGTTCGGCTTTCAGCACCTGCTCGAATAGTTTCCGGGCCTCATCCTGTCGTTTGTTTTGCATGAGCCAGT
This sequence comes from Prevotella sp. UBA1395, assembly GCA_002305235.1. Lineage (GTDB taxonomy): Bacteria > Bacteroidota > Bacteroidia > Bacteroidales > Bacteroidaceae > Prevotella. Next base: position 3,046 of record DBQL01000183.1, read on the forward strand.
TGCCCAACATGATGGTGTAATTGTAGTCGTTGGGGCGACTTTCGCCCAATTCCTTGAGGGTGCGGTAGGCATTTTTTGTGTCGCCCATTAACTCATAGGCGCTCATTCTCGCCAAAACGAACTGGTCATCATCACCCTCGACACTCGCCAACCGATTGATGGCGGCCAGCATCCGGTTGTAATCTTTTTGCTGTTTGTACAGTTGTACGAGGATGCCGAGCACGTCACTGCGCCCCCGATTCACCTCCGCCAGCCGCTCATAGACCTCTGTTGCCTTGGCATAATTGCCCATCCCGATGTAGGTCATGGCCAGTCTTTCCTGATAAGTGTCATTGTCAGGCCTGAGCATGGCAGCCCTCTCCAAACTCTTCAGTGCCAAAGAGTCCTTGTCCATCTGAGCCCAATAGGCCGACAACATGAAGTGTGCTTCGGCGGCTTGCGGGTCCATCATCAGGCAACGGCGCACCAAATCGAACGCCGCGGCATAGTGCCCGGCATTCTGTTGACGTACCGCCTCCAAGAAAGTATAGTTGTATTGCAGTTGGTCGGTGTCGCTCAAGCGGGGCGCAACGACCGTCTTCCTCACCGTCGTGGGCCGGTCCTTGGCGTCGACCGGCATGGCGAGGCCCATGCCGAAGGTTATCGTCATTGCCCCGATAGCGGTTAATATCTTCATTCTTGAATGCTTCATGCGTTGCAAATTATTTCACTCCGGTATGTCCGTAGCCTCCCGCCCCGCGCTCGGTCTCATCCAATTCCTCGACAGACAAGAAGTCGGCCTGCTCATATCGGGCCACCACCAACTGTGCGATACGCTCGCCATCGTTGATGATGAAATCCTCTTGCGAGAAATTGACGAGCAAAACCATCACTTCCCCGCGATAGTCTGCGTCTATCGTTCCGGGCGTATTGAGCACGGTGATGCCGTGTTTCAAGGCCAATCCGCTCCTTGGTCTCACCTGCGCCTCATAGCCCTCGGGCAGCGCGATACACAGTCCGGTGGGCACAAGCCGGCGCTCCATCGGCCGTAGTACAATCGATTCGTCGAGGTTAGCACGCAAATCAAGTCCGGCACTCTGCTGTGTAGCGTATGCCGGCAAGGGCTGATGGCCCGTATTGACAACTTTTATTTTTACCATATTAAATGCAAAATTAATCAATTCCACGCACAAATTTTCATTTTATATATTAAAAAGACAGAAAATCAAAGAATTAAACGTAACTTTGTCGTATCACTAAAACATCACACATGAATTGGAAACAACTCATCTCCAACAAGCGGCTGGGGCAGGAAGAGCGTCACCTGATCCGACATGACGACCGTTCTGAGTTCAAGCGCGACGGCGACCGACTCATCTATTCGGCCCCTTTCCGCCGCCTTCAGAACAAGACACAGGTGTTCCCCCTGCCGGGTAGCGTCTTTGTGCACAATCGTCTCACCCACTCTTTGGAGGTCTCTTCGTTAGGCAAGTCATTGGGCGACGATGTCGCCCGTCGCCTCATCGAGAAGCATCCCGACCTTCGCGGCACGCTGTTCGAGGAGATCGGCACCATCGTCCAGACCGCCGGACTGGCCCACGACATGGGCAACCCACCCTTCGGACACTCCGGCGAGAAGGCCATCCAAACCTATTTCACCGAAGACAAGGGCGCATTCCTGCAAGACATGGTCTCTCCTGCCTTTTGGAATGACATCACCCACTTCGAGGGCAACGCCAATGCCTTCCGACTACTGACCCACCAATTCGCGGGCCGCAGGGCCGGAGGCTTCGTGATGACCTATTCATCGCTGGCCTCCATCGTGAAATATCCGTTCGCAAGCGGTGCGGCAGGCCACCACGGCAAATTTGGATTCTTCGCGACAGAAGTCCCCACCTACCGGAAAATTGCCGATGAATTGGGCATAATTTGCACTTCCAAGCCAGGCGAGCCGCTATCTTTCGCACGCCATCCGCTGGTCTATCTTATGGAGGCCGCCGATGATATCTGCTATGAAATCATGGACATCGAGGATGCCTACAAACTGAAAATCCTGACCTACGACGAAACCGCCGACCTACTTTTGAGCTTCTTCGACCAGCCCACCCAAACTTCCATCCGCCAGCGTTTCGATGACGAGGGCGTTACCGACCTGAACGAACAGGTGGTCTACATGCGCGCCTGCGCCGTGGGAAAATTAGAGAGCGAGTGTGTCAAGACATTCGTCGAGCACGAGGACGCCATCCTCTCGGGCACACTCACGGGCAGCCTTATCGACAATATCGACTATCCGCAGCGCATGGCCTACAAGCGATGCTCAGAGGTTTCGTATAAGCGCATCTACCGCAGCAAGCCGGTATTGGATGTAGAGTTGAGCGGTTACAAGATCATCGACACCCTCATGGAGACCTTTATCGGGGCCGCCATCCACCCCGAGAAGTTTCACAGCCGCCAGCTCATCGGCCGTGTGAGCAGTCAGTACGACATCGAGAGCGAGGACCTCGAAACGCGCATCATGGCCGTGCTCGATTATATCAGCGGCATGACCGATGTCTACGCGTTGGATGTCTACCAGAAGATCAACGGCATCTCACTGCCCATCGTATAGGGCAAGCCACCGCCGCGAGATACACAAACCATCTCCCCCGGTCATGCTCGGCATGACCGGGGGAGATGGTTTTTTATATGGAGATTCACAGTCGGCCATCAGCCGGTGCCGCAAAAATTCTCCCATTTCATCGAAAAAAAAATGGCTGTTACCGTCAGAGTATCACGTTTTTGGGATGCCCCGGAAACTTCAACGCCTCGGGATGTTCCTCTACAAAGCTGTTGATATGCCTGATGCGTTTCTCCTCGAAGATCTCATCCATCGCGATGAGAATGCCGCTCTCCTCCACATCGCCAAACTCATAGTTGATGGCCGTACCGAAAAACTTCATCGTCGGACTGAGGTTCATGTACGCGTTGAACAGCGGCGGGATATTGAAGCCCAAGTTACGAATCTCGTGATTCAATATGCGATAATCCTTCTTAAAATCTTTTTCATTGAAAATCGTGGCCAATTCTTCATCCGACACCTCCAATTTCAGCGGATTCATCGGCGTGATGAGCTGCTCGTCGTCACCGAAATGCTTGCGCAGGAAATAGAGTATCATGTCGCGACCGCGTCGCGCAAACGATGGATACATGGTCATCTTTCCGAAGAAGTACTTGCATTTGGGATTGATTACCGTCAGCGCACCCAATCCGTCCCACAGGTTGTCGAGTGCGAAAATCGACTTGGTGTTCTTCCTGACGTTCTGATACTCGAGCGAAACAAACGACCGTCCCAGTTCCACCGTATATGGCGCATACTCCCGCATAAACTTCTCCGAGAAGTGGAACATGTGGCTCATGGCAAGATTGGGCTGCCCGTTGTCATTGAGTTTCCATTGGTCGCCGAACAGATACCGGTATCCGCCGATGATCTCCTCGGCTTCCGGATTCCACACCACCAACTGGTTACACCCGGCATCCATGAGGTCAAACTCGTCGATGTCGGCCGATTTGCCGGTACCGCCACCTGCCGTCCGGAAAGCCAACTCACGCAGTCGGCCAATCTCCAACATGACGTTGGGCGCGTTATGGGCCGTGACCACATAGATGTCGTTGTGGCTTTTGTTGGTGGTGCGCAGCAAACGGTCTTCCGTCAGCTCGCTCTTCAACAACTCTTTGCTTACCGGTTGGATTATTTCTTCTTCCATATATTCTTTTTGGTAACGCTCATTCTCCCCTCAAACCCGCGGGCCCGGCTTGTTCATACACCTTGTCTTCAACAAATTTAGCCCATTCCATCGACGATTTGCTCTTGTCGAACGTCTGCCACGGAATGGGTTTTCCGATGACCACCCGATAGTCTTTGTGCACGTTCTTGTACATTTCATCGACAAGGAAGAGCATGGCGATGTTGATTTTCAATCCTAACTTTTTCTGCCAATTGGCGATGCGGTAGAAGCGGTTGGAGTTGTGCCCGCTGAAATAGATGGGCACCACGTCTCTTTGGTATTCCACGCTTTTGGTGATGAAAGTCTTCTTCCACGGCAGGTCGTGTATCACGCCGTTGACGCGTCGCGAGTTGAGTCCGGCGGGAAACATCAGGATGTGGTTGTCGCTTTGAAATCCGGCCTCGACCATCCGTGGGAAGTCACGCCCCTGCTTTCCGGTCTTGTTGATGCCGATGCTCACCGGTTTGAGACCGGGGAGAAATGTCAAAATATCATTGACGAGATAGCGGAACTTCCCATCGAAATGCCTTCCGATGATGGCCCCAAGGCACACACCATCCTGTCCGCCCAAGGGATGGTTGGACACAAACGTGTAGAGTTTGCCGTCATTCTTATCCGGCAGGTTCTCCTTACCCTCCACCGTGACACGCATGTCAAGATACCTCACGCACTCCTCGAGCCATTCCGTACCTTGCTTGTCGCGGCTTTTCCATAAGAAATCATTGACCTCGTCCTCGTGAACCAACCGTTTCAACAACGAGACGAGAAAGCGGGGCACATACCTCACCTTATCGCCCATCTTGCTCCTGAGTACCTTGTCGATGTCGATGGTCTTTTCTATGCTTTCACTCATCGTTGGAATAATACTAAGCAAGTGCAAAAATAGCATTTCTTTTTTTAATTCGTTCCTTTTCGTAGGAAAAAGTTTGCTTTTTCTTCAAAACGTTAGCCATTTGTCAGTTTGGTATGAAAACTTTGATCTTCGCGGCCCGCCCGCGACAGCCTCGCGGCCCGTGGCATGAAGCATCATCCGCCACCGGCCCGCGATGGCAGACGCCTTGCGCGCGGGCGCAGGTCTTGCCAAGCATACACACAAGTCCCGCAGGTCGCCCTGCCTGCCCACAAACACACCCCTCCCGCACCCCTGCGACCTCACGGAAACACCCATCGGGCACACCCGGGACCAGCCCCGGAGATAAGCCGACACAGCCCGCAAAGGTTGAAAAATATTTGACATGTTTTCATTGAAAATCAATACGTTACACATCAGTACCCCACCCCCTTTGCGATTACTATCTAATCGCGTCACGATTAGATAGCCATCGCAAAGCCATCTGAAAACCATCAAAACGCCATTCCGGTTTCGAGGCGAAACCACGGGTATCACACAGCAACACGAAGACCGCCGGCCCGAGACTTCGCCACAGCCCCAAACCACAGCCCCGCCAACCGGAAAACCCGCCGACCAAAGCCCCGCCAAAGCGAAAAATCGCCCTTGATATGTTAAAAACTAAAATTAGTGGGGGAAAGTGGCGTAAAGTGGGGGAAAAATGATTAACTTTGACCTCACATTAGCTTAAAAGATGTACGCATGCGATTTTTAGGGAACATCGAGGCCAAAATCGACTCCAAAGGCCGGGCATTCCTGCCGGCACAGTTTCGCAAGACGCTCATGGCGTCGGGCGAGACCGACCTTGTGCTTCGCCAAGACATCTTTGAAAACACCCTCGTGCTCTATCCCGAATCGGTGTGGAACAGTCTGATGGACGAGATGCGCGCCCGACTTTCACGATGGAACAGGCAGCAGCAAATGGTCTATCGCACCTTCGTGAGTGGCGTGATCGGTGTCAGCATGGATACCAACGGTCGCATACTCATCCCCAAGGCCTATCTTCAAGCCGCCGGCATCACACAGTCGTTGCGCTTCGTGGGCATGGGCGACACCATCGAGATATGGGCCTGCGAGCCCGAGGCCGAGCTGCCCTTCATGGACAAAGACCGGTTTGGCAGCGCACTGGAAGAGCTGATGAAGGGTGCGCCGCGCCATGCCGACGCGGGCGACACCGCCGCCACCGACAGCCTATAATCCCCCCGAACATACAGATTACAAGCAACACTGTGACCTCATGACGACCAAAGCAGAATCCTATCACGTTCCCGTGCTTCTGAAAGAAAGTGTAGACGGACTTGCCATCAAGCCCGGGGGCATCTACGTGGATGTCACTTTTGGCGGTGGCGGACACTCGCGCGAGATCCTGTCGAGGCTCGACGGCCAAGGCCATCTCTACAGCTTTGACCAAGATGCCGACGCCGAGCGAAACATCATCACGGGCGACGGTCTGTCGCTGCCCGACAACTTCACGTTCGTAAGGTCCAACTTCAGGTACCTGAAAAACTGGATGCGCTACTACGGCGTGGAGCATATCGACGGCCTGCTGGGCGACCTCGGGGTGTCGAGCCATCATTTCGACGACGAGACGCGCGGGTTCTCCTTCCGCTTCGAGGCCCCTCTCGACATGAGGATGAACAAGCGGGCGGGCAAGACGGCTGCCGACATCGTGAACACCTACGAGGAGGAGCAGCTGGCAGACATCTTCTATCTCTACGGCGAGCTTAAGACCTCGCGGCGTATCGCCGCGACACTGGCTGCCGCCCGACGCGCAAAACCCATCCTCACCACGCAGGATTTCATCGCCGCCGTGGAGCCGCTGTTCCGCCGTGAGCGTGAGAAGAAAGACATGGCCAAGCTCTTTCAGGCCCTCCGCATCGAGGTGAACCAAGAGATGGCAGCCCTCAAGGAGATGTTGCAATCGGCCCAAGAGTTGCTCGCACCGGGCGGCAGGCTGAGCGTCATCACCTATCATTCGCTGGAAGACCGCATCGTGAAGAACATGATGAAAGCCGGCAACAGCGAGGGGAAGGTGCAGCAAGACTTCTTCGGAAGAACCGAATGCCCCTTCAGGCTGATCAACAACAAGGTGATAGTACCCTCTGACGAGGAGCAGAGCGAGAATCCGAGAAGTCGCAGCGCAAAACTTAGAATTGCCGAAAAGAAATGAGAAAAGACCCTACCGCCACAGACACCGCGACGCCCCACGACGACAGCCGCGGAGGCCAAGACACGGCCCGCGAGACCCTCAAGGCCATTGCCGAGAAGGCGCAAGCCGACGATGCCGCGGCCAAGACCGACGACAACGAGCTGCCATCGCTCAAGGAGGTCATACAAGAACAGGCCATCGAAGACGAGGCCCCGATGTCGCGCAACCTCTCTCTGCGCAAGATTCTCGGTGGAGACATACTCAACACCGCCATCATCAGGCGACAGATATGGTTGTTTGTGCTCATCGCCTTCTTCCTTGTGATCTACATTGCCAACCGCTACGGATGCCAGCAAGACATCATCGAGATAGACCATCTGCAGACAAGGCTGCAGGATGCCAAGTACAAGGCACTCTCGAGCACCAGCCAGCTGACCGAGAAGAGCCGCGAGAGCAACGTGTTGAACATGCTGAAGAACAACAAAGACAGTGCGCTCAAGATGCCCAACCAACCACCATATATCATCACCGTTCCCGAGGAGAAATAATATGAGTAAGTTCGACTATAACAAAATCATGCCCCGATACAGCGCCATTGCAGTGCTCATGTCGCTCATTGCCGTTGCCGTGGTTGTCAGGGCGGGATACATCATGACCGCCAAGCGCGACTATTGGATGAAGGTGGCCGACCGCGTCAAAAAAGACAGCGTGGAGGTGATACCCACCCGCGGCAACATCCTGAGCTGCGACGGACAGCTCTTGGCCTCGTCGCTGCCCGAGTTCAAGGTCTACATGGACTTCAAACAGCTCTACGACGCCAAGAGCGACACGCTGTGGAGCGAGAAGTTAGACAGTATCTGCCAAGGACTTCACGAGATATTCCCCGAACAGAGCGCCGCCGCCTTCAAGAGACATCTCGAAGAGGGCCGTCGCGAGATGAAGCGCCACTGGCCCATCTGGCCCAAGCGAATCAACTATAACACCTACTCGCAGGTGAAGCAACTGCCCGTCTTCAGACTGTCGAAATTCAAGAGCGGCTTTCACGAGGATGAGCTGAACTCGCGCGAACGGCCCTACGGCACACTGGCCGGAAGAACCGTGGGCGACATGTATGCCGCCATGAACGACGGGCGTACGCCGCGCTGCGGACTCGAGCTGTCGTACGACTCGCTGCTGCGGGGCACCACCGGCATCAAGCATCGACGCAAGGTGCTCAACAAGTTTCTTGACATCATGGACACCCCTGCCATGTCGGGCGCCGACATCGTGACTACCATCGACGTGGGCATACAAGACTTGGCCGAGCGTGCGGTCATCGACGAGCTGAAGGAAATCAACGGCAATGTGGGTGTGGCCATCGTCATGGAGGTGCAGACGGGCGACATCAAGGCCATCGTCAACATGGAGAAATGTGTCGACGGCGAATATCGGGAGATCAAGAACCATGCCGTGAGCGATCTGCTCGAGCCCGGCTCGGTGTTCAAGACTATATCCATGATGACCGTCCTCGAGGATGGCATGTGCGATACAAACAAGGTGGTCGACACCGGCGGTGGCATCTGGCCGATGTATGGCAGGGAGATGAAAGACCACAACTGGCGCAACGGCGGCTACGGCGTGATGAACATGCCCAAGGCCCTAAAGGTAAGCTCAAACGTCGGCGTGAGCCGCATCGTGGACGAGTATTACCACAAAAACCCGGAGAAATTCGTGCAGGGAGTCTATCGCTCGGGTATCACCGCCGACCTGCATATCCCCATCGTGGGAGCGTCTTCGGCAAGGGTGCGCATGCCCAAGAAGAACAAACGCGGCGAATGGGTGAACTGGAGCAACACCGCCCTGCCGTGGATGAGCATCGGTTACGAGACACAAATACCGCCCATCGCCACTTTGACCTTCTATAACGCCATCGCCAACGGCGGCAAGATGATGCAGCCCCGATTTGTCAAGGCGGCCATGAAAGATGGCGAGGTCATCGAGGAATATCCCCCCACGGTGGTCAAAGGCCATGAGCAGATAGCCTCGCCCAAGGTGATCAAGCTCGTGCAGGAAATGCTCCGAAAGGTGGTGAGCGAAGGCTTGGGCAAGAAAGCCGGGTCGGAGTCGTTTGCCGTGTCGGGTAAGACCGGTACGGCCCAAATCTCGCAAGGAGCGTCGGGATATAAGAGCGGGGGCACCAATTACCTGCTCTCGTTTGCAGGCTATTTCCCCTCCGAGGCACCGAGATACAGTTGCATCGTGTGCATCCAGAAGTCGGGACTGCCCGCTTCGGGTGGCGGCATGAGCGGCATGGTGTTCCACAACATTGCCGAGGGCATCATGGCACAGAGCATCCGCCTCGATGTCAGCGACGCGAGAGACTCGGCATCGGTTCTCACCCCCGACGTGAAAGAGGGCAACGTGCTCTCGGCCGAGTACGTTCTCTCGGAGCTGGGCATCAAGACAAGCGCAAATTTCAGGCAGAACATCGCCTCGAGGAATGCCGTGTGGGGCTATGCGCAAGCGCAGGGCAACGCGATAAAACTCTTCAAGAAGGGCGACATGGGCAAGCAATACATCCCCAACGTGCAGGGCATGGGCGCGCGAGACGCCGTCTACCTCATCGAGAAGCGGGGCGTGAGATGTATTGTCTACGGCCGTGGCAAGGTGGTATCGCAGAGCCTGCCACCGGGACATTACATCAAGAAAGGCGAGACCTGTACCCTGAAACTTGAATAAACGGAAAGAACATACAATGCAAAGTGTTCTCTGCCACGACACGGAAAGGCCGCCGCACGGCCCGTTACACGGCAGACGGACTCTCCAAAAACAAAATGATATGAAGTTATATGATTTGTTGAAAGGTATCAAGACGCTTGCCATCGTCGGCGACAACGAGGCCGAGATCACAGGCGTGAATATCGATTCGCGAAGAATCGAGAACGGACATCTGTTCGTTGCGATGAAAGGAACTCAGGTGGACGGACACCGGTTTATCGCCAAGGCCATAGAGCTTGGCGCACGGGCCGTGGTCTGCGAGGATATGCCCGGGGAGAAGGCCGACGGCGTGACCTACGTGCAGGTGACCTCTACCGAGGAGGCCGTGGGGCCCATCGCTACGCTGTTTTACGGCGACCCGTCGAAAAAATTGAGATTGGTGGGCGTGACCGGAACCAACGGCAAGACCACCATCGCCACCTTATTATATAATATGTTCCGCAAAATGGGTCACAAATGCGGATTGCTGTCTACCGTCTGCAACTTCATCGAAGACGAGGCCATCGCGGCAGACCACACCACCCCCGACCCCATAGAGCTGAACCGGCTGCTGGCCCGCATGGTGGATGCCGGCTGTGACTACGCGTTCATGGAGTGCTCAAGCCATGCCATCGCGCAGAAGCGCATCGGCGGACTGACTTTTGCAGGCGGTATCTTCACCAACCTCACACGCGACCATCTCGACTATCACAAAACCTTCGAGAACTATCGAGATGCCAAAAAGGCGTTCTTCGACATGCTCCCCAAGACGGCATTCGCCATCACCAATGCCGATGACAAGAACGGCCTGTATATGACACAGAACACCAAGGCCACGGTGAAGACCTATTCCACCCGTCAGATGGCCGACTTCCGTGCCCGGATCATCGAGATGCACTTTGCCGGCATGTACCTGAACATCGACGGCCGGGAAGTGGGCGTGCAGTTTATCGGCAAGTTCAATGTCAGCAACCTGCTGGCCGTCTATGGCGCGGCGTGCATGCTGGGCAAGCAACCCGACGAGATTCTCGTCGCGCTGAGCACCTTGCACAGTGTGAGCGGACGCTTGGAGCCTATCCATTCCAAAGACGGGGCGACAGCCATCGTGGACTATGCCCACACCCCCGACGCGCTCGAAAACGTGCTGAATGCCATTCACGAGGTGCTCGATGGCAACGGAAAGGTGATCACCGTGTGTGGCGCGGGCGGCAATCGCGACAAAGGCAAGCGACCCCTCATGGCGCAAGAGGCCGTGAAACAGAGCGACAGGGTGATCATCACCAGTGACAATCCGCGCTTCGAAGAGCCGCAAGACATCATCGACGACATGCTCGCCGGGCTCAATGCGCAGCAAATGAAAAAGGTGATCAGCATCGCCGACCGCAAGGAGGCCATCAAGACGGCCTGTATGATGGCGGGCAAAGGCGACGTGATACTCATCGCCGGCAAAGGGCACGAAGACTATCAGGAGATCAAAGGCGTGAAGCATCACTTTGACGACAGAGAGGTGGTACGCGAGATTTTCGGCATCGGGAACTGACCGGTACGCACACGGAGTTAGCAAATCAACAAAAGACATACAATGCTTTACTACCTTTTTAGATTCTTAGAACAATTCGGTATCTCGGGTGCCCGTATATGGGGATATATATCTTTCCGCGCATTGCTGGCCCTGATACTGTCATTGGTGATCTCCGCATGGTTTGGAGAGCGGTTCATCAAATACCTGAAGCGCAAGCAAATCACGGAAACACAACGTGACACCAAGGTGGACCCCTTCGGCGTGAAGAAGATCGGGGTGCCCTCGATGGGTGGCATCATCATCATCGTCTCAATATTGATTCCGGTGCTGCTGTTGGGTCGACTGAGAAATATCTACCTCATCCTGATGATCGTCACCACGCTGTGGCTGGGATTTCTCGGAGGCATGGACGACTATATCAAGATCTTCCACCGCAACAAGGAGGGGCTCAAGGGCAAATACAAGATTATCGGACAGGTGGGTATCGGTCTCATCGTGGGACTGGTGCTATGGTCGTCGCCCGATGTGAAATCGAACGAGAACATCGTGTTGGAACGCCACGGACAGGAGACCGTGGTGAAACACCGGGCCGATGCCCGGAAGACGCTCAAGACTACCATACCCTTTGTCAAGGGACATAACCTCGATTATTCTACGCTCACGTCATTCTTTGGCAAGCACAAGACCGCTGCCGGATGGATATTGTTCGTGATCATGACCATCGTTGTGGTCACGGCGGTGAGCAACGGGGCCAATCTCAACGACGGCATGGATGGCATGTGCGCGGGCAACTCGGCGATCATAGGTGTGGCATTAGGCATTCTGGCATACGTAAGCTCACATATCCAGTTTGCCGCATACCTCAATATCATGTATATTCCCGGCTCGCAGGAACTGGTAGTCTTTATGTGTGCCTTCATCGGAGCATTGATCGGATTCCTGTGGTACAATGCTTATCCGGCGCAAGTGTTCATGGGCGACACCGGGTCGCTCACCATCGGAGGCATCATCGCCGTGTGTGCCATCATCATTCACAAGGAGTTGCTGCTGCCCATCCTGTGCGGAATATTCTTCGTGGAGAGCCTGAGCGTGATCATGCAGGTGTGGTATTACAAGCTCGGAAAACGCAAGGGCGTGAAGCAGCGAATATTCAAACGCACGCCGATACACGATAATTTCCGGGTGACCGAAGACCAGTTGGATGCCGATTGCAAATATCTCATCACGGCACCCCACTCGCCAAAGCACGAAGGGAAGATCACCATCCGATTCTGGATCATCACCATCATCCTCGCCGCAATGACCATCATTACCCTGAAAATCAGGTGATGACCGTCTGAAACGGCATAACGGAAGACTACGACGCTCAGGAATGGCGGAACAAGGACAATCAATAGAAATGGGAAAATTATGAAAAGAATAGTTATTTTAGGAGCCGCGGAAAGCGGTGTCGGAGCTGCGGTGCTGGCCAAGAAAGAGGGCTTCGACGTGTTTGTCTCAGACTCTGTGCTCATCAAAGACAACTATAAGAAGATGCTTGACGACCACGACATCGAGTGGGAAGAGGGCGGACACACCGAAAGCAAGATCCTCAATGCGGACGAAATCATCAAAAGTCCCGGCATTCCAGATCAGGTGCCCATCATCCAAAAACTCATCAAGCAGCACACACACATCATCAGCGAGATAGAATTTGCGGGCAGATACACCCGGTCGAAAATGGTCTGCATCACCGGAAGCAACGGAAAGACCACGACAACATCATTGATCTATCACATCTTCAAGTCGGCAGGATACGACGTGGGGCTGGCCGGAAACATCGGGCGAAGCCTTGCCCTGCAGGTGGCCGAGGACCCGCACGAGTACTATATCATCGAACTTAGCTCGTTTCAGCTCGATAACATGTACGACTTTCATGCCAACATCGCCATCCTGCTCAACATCACGCCCGACCATCTGGACCGGTACGACTTCTGCTTCCAGAACTATGTGGACGCGAAGATGCGCATCATCCAAAACCAAACCAAGGATGACAGCTTCATCTATTGGAACGATGACCCCGTGGTGAAGAAGGAACTCGAGAAGTATGACATACACGCCGTACAGTGTCCGTTCTCGGAACTCAAGGAACGGGGAAGCATTGGATACATCGAAGAGGGTAAGTACAAGATAGAATACCCCACGCCATTCAACATGGAACAGGAAGAACTCTCGCTCACCGGCAAGCACAACATCTACAATTCGCTTGCCGCCGGTATCGCCTCGAACATCAGCGGCATCAAGAAAGAAATCATACGCAAGAGCCTGAGCGACTTCCCGGGAGTGGAACACCGATTGGAAAAGGTGTGCGACGTGGCCGGGGTGCACTATATCAACGACTCGAAAGCCACGAATGTGGATGCCTGCTGGTATGCCTTGGAGAGTATGAAGACCCCGACGATACTCATCATTGGCGGAAAAGACAAGGGCAACGACTACGAGCCAATCAAGGAGTTGGTGAAGCAGAAGTGTGTGGGACTGGTATTTCTCGGTGCCGACAACCAAAAGTTGCACGACAATTTCGACGCATTAGGCATACCCATTGCCGACACACACTCGATGAAAGACTGCGTGGACGCATGCTACAAGATGGCCAAAACCGGCGACACGGTGCTCCTTTCGCCTTGCTGTGCCAGCTTCGACCTGTTCAAGAACATGGAAGACCGCGGCGAACAGTTCAAGGAATTGGTGAGAAACCTGTAAGCGCAATGTACCATATCACCACATCGAACAACGACAACGACGAAGATTAGTCAATGAACAAAAAATTAGGAAACATATTCAAAGGCGACAAAGTCATTTGGATGGTATTCTTCTTCCTGTGTCTCATCAGCATCGTGGAGGTCTTCTCGGCCTCCTCGGGACTGACCTATAAGGGTGGCAACTACATGGCACCGATCATCAAGCATATCCTGATTCTCGGAGTGGGAATATTCTTCATGGTCGTGACACTGAACATCAAATGCAAGTATTTCAAGATTGCCACACCCATATTGCTGATTATATCGGTGACGACCTTGGTTTGGGTGCTGATCGCCGGACAGTCGACCAATGACGCACAACGATGGATATCATTCCTCGGCATGCAGTTTCAGCCCTCGGAGATAGCCAAAGGCACAATGATTCTCGCTACCGCACAGATACTGAGTGCCATGCAGACCGACAACGGTGCAGACAAACACGCCATGAAGTTCATCTTGCTGGTGTGTGTGGTCATCATCCCGTTTATCGCCGCCGAGAACCTCTCGACCGCGGCATTACTGGGCGTTGTGATATTCTTCATGATGGTTGTCGGTCGCATTCCGGCCCAACAGCTGGGCAAACTCATCGGTGGTGTGGTGATCTTTATCGTCGCCATCGTCACCTTGGTGATGGTGTTGGGCAAAGACATCAAGCAAGAAGATCCCAAGAATAATCTCACGGAACAGGTGACTCAGGACGAGGAGACGAGGAGTGGCGGTGTGTTTCACCGCTTCGACACGTGGAAATCGCGCATCGACAAATTCCTGTACAGCAAAGAAGTGAGACCCGAGGAGGTGGATCTCGACAAAGACGCACAAGTGGCGCACGCCAACATCGCCATCGCGTCGTCTAACATCATTGGCAAAGGACCGGGCAACTCGGTGGAACGCGACTTCCTGTCTCAAGCATTCTCAGATTTCATCTATGCCATCATCATTGAGGAGACGGGAATCATCGGTGCCTTTGTGGTGGCCATGCTGTATATCATCCTGCTCTTCAGGACAGGGCGAATTGCCAACCGTTGCGAGAACAATTTCCCGGCATTTCTCGCGATGGGCTTGGCGTTGCTGCTCGTCACGCAGGCACTGTTCAACATGTGCGTGGCGGTAGGACTTGCTCCTGTCACCGGGCAACCACTGCCATTGATCAGCAAGGGCGGCACATCGTCGATCATCAACTGTGTGTATATCGGCGCGATATTAAGCGTAAGCCGGTCGGCAACCAAAAACAAGGTGGCAGAAGAAGACAAGATGGAAGCCGAGACAGTGATGATATAAAGTCAAAACGAATGGACCATCGGTAAATAAAGTGGCAAGATTATGGTCAAAAGACGATTTTTTTAATTACTTTTGCCAAATATAAACAAGGTTACATGGACAAGGAATTAAGAGTTATCATCAGTGGTGGCGGTACCGGAGGACATATTTTTCCCGCCGTATCCATTGCCAATGCCATCAAGGCCAAACACCCCGACGCGAAGATATTGTTTGTTGGAGCTTTGGGGCGCATGGAGATGCAGCGCGTCCCCGCGGCCGGATATGAGATCAAAGGGTTGCCTATTGCCGGGTTCGACCGAAAGAATCTACTGAAGAATATCTCTGTGCTGTACAAAATCTGGAAGAGCCAGCGCATGGCGAAAGCCATCATCAAGGAATTCAGACCGATGGTAGCGGTGGGTGTAGGAGGCTATGCGAGTGGTCCGACACTGAACGTTTGTGCCGGTCGCGGCATTCCATGTCTCTTACAGGAACAAAACAGTTATGCCGGTGTGACCAATAAACTCTTGGCCAAGAAAGTGGCAAAGATCTGCGTGGCATACGAGGGGATGGAGAAATTCTTTCCGGCAGAGAAAATCATCATGACGGGAAACCCCGTGAGACAAAACGTGCTCACCTCTACGATGACCCCGCAAGAGGCACGCCGCGCAATGGGACTCGATCCCGACAAAAAAACAATATTGCTCGTAGGAGGAAGCCTTGGGGCACGCACAATCAACGAAAGCATGCGGCAACATCTTGACAAGGTGAAGAGTGCCGACGTGCAATTTGTTTGGCAAACGGGAAAATACTACAACGCCGAGATGAACAAGGCTGTCGAAGAATTTGGCGGTATAGGCAACTTGAAAGTGCTCGACTTCATCAGTGACATGGGAACGGCCTACCAAGCAGCCGACCTTGTCATCAGCCGGGCAGGGGCAAGCTCCATCAGCGAGTTTTGCCTGATCGGTAAACCGGTGATCTTAGTGCCAAGCCCTAACGTGGCAGAAGACCATCAAACCAAAAACGCGATGGCACTGGTCAATAAGGATGCCGCCATCTATGTGAAAGACGCCGAGGCCCCCGACACTCTGCTCGATACCGCACTTGATGTCGTGGCCGACACAAACAAGCTGAACGCCCTGAGCGAAAACATCAAGAAGCTCGGACTGAAAAATTCCGCCGAGGTCATCGCAGACCATGTGGTGAGCTTGGCTTGGAACGGAAAATAAGTATATGTAACATGGAATTGAAAGCTATCAAAGCCGTTTATTTTATTGGAGCTGGTGGCATTGGCATGAGCGCCATAGCCCGATATTTCATCCGCAAGGGATTAGTCGTTGCGGGATATGACAAGACTCCCTCCGAGTTGACCAAGCAACTGGAAAAGGAAGGGATGATCATTCACTACGAAGAGAATGTCGACGAGATACCCCACGCATGCCGCAACAAGCAGACGTGCCTTGTCATCTACACCCCCGCCATACCCGCAACACATGCCGAACTGCAATATTTCAAGACCGAAGGTTTCGAGATTCAGAAACGTGCACAGGTCTTGGGCACACTGACCCGTACCCATAAGGGCCTGTGTGTGGCCGGCACGCACGGCAAAACGTCCACCTCGACAATATGCGCGCATATCATGCACCAGAGCCATGTAGACTGCAACGCTTTCCTCGGGGGCATTTCCAAGAACTATGGCACTAACTATATCCTCTCTGACACAAGCGATTTCGTGGTGATCGAGGCCGATGAGTTCGACCGTTCGTTCCATTGGCTTTCGCCTTGGATGACAGTGATCACGGCGACAGACCCCGACCATTTGGACATCTATGGCACCAAGGAGGCCTATCTCGAGAGCTTCAGGCATTACACCGAGCTTATACAGCCCGGCGGCGCACTTATCATCCACACCGATTTGGAACTGCAACCCAACGTGACAGAGAGTGTTCGCACCTATACTTACAGCAGAGACAAGGGTGATTTCCATGCGGAAAACATTGTCATAGATAACGGAGAGATCACTTTCGACTTCGTATCGCCCATCGAGCGCATTGCCAATGTCAAACTCGGACAGCCCGTTCCCATCAACATCGAGAACAGTGTCGCCGCGATGGCAATGGCACAGCTCAACGGTTGTACAGCCGAGGAACTGAAATTCGGTATCGGAACCTATCACGGCGTAGACAGACGCTTCGACTTCAAAGTGCAAACCGACAAGCATGTGTTCCTGTCTGACTACGCACACCATCCCAAAGAGATTCTGCAGAGTGCCAAAAGCCTCAAGGAACTCTACAAGAACAGGAAGATTACGGTAATCTTTCAGCCTCATCTCTATACCCGGACACGCGACTTCTACATGGAGTTCGCCGAGGCGTTGAGCCATTTCGACGAGGTGATACTGACAGAAATCTACCCGGCCCGCGAGCAACCCATTCCCGGAATAAGCTCAGAGATCATCTATGATAACCTGAAGGCAGGCGTCACCAAGGACATGATCCGGAAGGATGACGTGCTCCGCTACGTGAAACAAAGAGACTTCGACGTGCTCATTGTGCTCGGCGCAGGCGATCTCGACAACTATGTGCCGCAGATAACCAAACTCATCGAGCAAAAGGTATCGTGACAATGGCCACCCGACCACTCACGGACGACAAGCACAGCAGCAGACAACATGCACATCAATTGGAAGAAAACCATCATCGTCACACTTGATATCATGCTGGGAGCATATATCATTACAGCTGTCGCGGCATTCGACAAACAGAATGTCGTGAACAAAGTCTGTACGCAGGTGAACATCAATATCAAGGACGAGGCGACCAATGGTTTCATCACCGCAACAGAAATCAAGAACCGCTTGGAACGCAACAAGCTCTATCCGCTGTCCAAACTCATGCATTTTGTCAACACGAGGACCATCGAGGAGACGCTCGAACAAAGTCCGTTCGTGAAGAAGGCCGAATGCTACAAGACCGAAGACGGCCACGTCAACATCACGCTGACACAGCGAATGCCAACCCTTCGCATCAAAAGCATCAATGGCGACGACTACTATATCGATGACAACCACAGCATCATGCCCAACTCCCATTACACCAGCGACATCATCATCGCCACCGGACATATCAACAAGTGGTTTGCCAAGAGCTATGTGTCATACCTTGCGGAGAGCATCACCGCCGATGAGTTCTGGCGCAACCAAATCGTGCAGGTCAACGTTCTGCCCAACAGGGGCATAGAACTTGTGCCGCGGGTGGGTGACCATATTATATATATAGGGCAGCTTCCGGAGTCGAAATATATCGCCACACGCCAACAGCTCATCAACGATTTTGTCAACAAGAAGATGGACCGGCTGCGCAAGTTCTACAAATACGGACTCTCACAGGCCGGATGGAACAAGTATTCGTACATCAATATTGAGTTCGACAACCAAATCATTTGCAAGAAAACCAAACTGAACTGATAATTATTATATACTATGGCAGAATTTATAGTAGCAATAGAACTTGGCTCATCCAAGATGACCGGCATTGCAGGAAAGAAGAATCTTGACGGCAGCATCAGTGTGTTGGCCGTCGTGACGGAAGATTCCTCCTCGTGCATCCGTAAGGGAGTGGTCTATAACATCGACAAGACCGTGCAATCGCTTACCAACATCGTGAAGAAATTAGAGACCCAGCTCAAGGCCAAAATCGCGCATGTCTATGTGGGCGTGGGCGGGCAATCCATCCGCAGCGTGAGAAATACCAATGTCAAGGAGCTGCCCCTCGACACCATCGTCACCCAAGACATGGTCAACGAGCTGATGGATGCCAACAGAAGCATGCAATATCCCGATCAGGAAATACTCGATGCCGCCACTCAAGAATATAAGATCGACAACCAGTATCAGTTTGACCCCGTAGGCATTCAGTGCACCCGACTGGAAGGAAACTTCCTCAATATCCTTTGGCGCAAGACCTTCTATCGCAACATCAACAAATGCTTCGACAATGCCGGAATAGCCATTGCCGAGATGTATCTCTCACCACTGGCCCTCGCCGATGCCGTACTGACCGACGCAGAGCGGCGCGGGGGCTCGGTGCTCGTAGACTTGGGGGCTGACACGACGACCGTGTGCGTGTACTACAAGAATATCTTGCGCCACCTCGCCGTCATTCCCTTGGGCAGCAACAATATCACCAAGGATATCGCCTCGCTGCAGATGGAGGAGAAGAACGCCGAGCAAATGAAGTTGCAATATGCCAGTGCCTACACCGATCCGCAAGACATTGACTCCGACACTGCATACCCCATCGATGCCGACCGCAAGGTGGACATGCGCACCTTTGTAGACATTGTGGAGTCGCGCATGCAGGAAATCATCGAGAATGTGTGGTGCCAAGTTCCCACAGAGTATTATGACAAGCTCTTGGGCGGCATCATCCTGACCGGCGGCGGAGCCAACATGCGCAACATCGAGAACGCGTTCCGTAACCACACGAACATCGAGAAAATCAGAATCGCCAAGTTTGTCTCACAAACCGTCAACTCCAACAATCCCGCCATCACGGCCAAAAACAGCACCATGTGCACCATCATGGGACTCTTGGCCAAAGGTGACATGAACTGTGCGGGAGAAGATATCTCGAGCGATCTCTTCGGTAGCGACAGCAAGCAGGCACACGTCGCTCCCCATAAGGAACCACGCACACCCAACGAGATACAGGGCAAGGGCATCGTGCAGACCGAAGCAGAGAAGGCCGCCGAGGAAGAAAGACAACGCAAGATCCAAGAAGAGGAGGAGCGTCGCAAGGCCGAAGAGGCCGAAGAGGAGGCCCGCCGACAAGCCAAACGCGAAAACTCCTTGGTCAACAAGTCGCTCAAAGGCCTGAAAAACTTCTTTAAGAAGATGGTAGACGAAGAAGATGACAAATAAAGAATCAACCAATTATGACAGACATGAAGCCAGATAACAACAACTTGGGAGAAAGCAAGAAGCCGTCAATACTTGATTTTGGCGTTCCCGACAAAGACAACAGAATCATCAAGGTCATTGGTGTTGGAGGCGGTGGCGGCAATGCCGTGAACCACATGTATCGCGAAGGCATTCACGACGTGTCGTTCGTGCTCTGCAATACCGATGCCCAAGCCCTCAACGATTCGCCCGTACCCGTTCATCTTCAGCTTGGCAAAGAAGGGCTGGGGGCCGGAAACCGTCCGGCAAGAGCGCGTGAGGCAGCCATGGAGAGTATCGACGACATTCGCCGCATGCTCGACGACGGCACCAAGATGGCATTCATCACGGCAGGTATGGGAGGCGGAACGGGAACGGGCGCGGCACCGGTCATTGCTCAGGTGAGCAAGGATATGGGCATCCTCACCGTAGGCATCGTCACCATTCCTTTCCGGTTTGAAGGTCCCAAGAAGATAGATCAAGCCCTCGACGGCGTAGAGGAGATGGCACAACATGTCGACGCGTTGCTGGTGATCAACAACGAGCGACTGCGCGAAATCTATCCCGAGCTTACCCTGATCGACGCTTTTGGCAAGGCCGACGACACGCTGAGCGTGGCAGCCAAGAGCATTGCCGAGATCATCACCATTCACGGACTCATCAACCTCGACTTCAACGACGTGAAGACGGTGCTGAAAGATGGCGGCGTGGCCATCATGAGCACAGGCTACGGAGAGGGTGAGAGCCGTGTGAAAAAAGCCATCGAAGACGCACTCAACTCGCCCCTGCTCAACGATAACAACGTATTCAACTCCAAGAAGATACTGCTCTCGATCAACTTCTGCGACGAGAAACAAGACAAGCAGGGCTTGATGATGGAGGAGATGAACGACGTGAACGACTTCATGGCCAAGTTTGACGAAGACTTCGAGATCAAGTGGGGTGTGGCCACAGACCCCGAGCTTGGCAAGAAAGTCAAGGTCACCATCCTTGCCACCGGCTTTGGCGTGGACGACGTAGAACCGATGGACCGCAGAGGCCGCCACACGCAAGAGGAGGCCATACGCATTGCCGAGGAAGAGGAAAAGGCCGCCCAGCTCAGTGACCGCCGTAAACGATACTATGGCAACGATAACGACAACACGCAGCACAAGCGGCGCCCGCATATCTATCTCTTCAGTCAGGACGACCTCGACAACGAGGATGTGATCCTCGCCGTCGAGAACACCCCGACCTACAAGCGCACCCGACAGCTGCTGGAAAACATCCGCAGCCAAGCGAGCGGCCATAAGCAAAAGACAGACAACGACACCAACCAAGATGTCGTGCAGGGCATGATCAGCTTTGTATGACACAACTTCTTAAACGCTCACAATCATGATGACATTATTCGATCAAGTAAGCAGCGATATCAGAACGGCCATGAAGGCCCATGACAAAGTGCGCGTGGAGACACTGCGCAACATCAAGAAATACTTCCTCGAGGCCAAGACCGCCCCGGGAGCCAACGACACGCTCGAAGACGACGCGGCGTTGAAGATATTACAAAAGTTGGCCAAACAGGGCGAAGAGAGTGCCCAAACTTATACGCAAGCGGGCAGGCCGGAACTGGCCGAGGCCGAACTGGCACAGGTCAGCGTGATCAAAGACTATCTGCCCCGGCCGCTCACCGAGG
>DBQL01000183.1:24783-26198 GCA_002305235.1 Prevotella sp. UBA1395
AAGCAGGCCATGCCCCGCAAAAAGCATCAAGCCCGGATTCGCAAAAGGCCATACGGCCGGCGATTCCGGGCTTGATTGTATGATTACCCTACCGGAGCCTCCTTGGGACGATGCACCGAAAGCGTTGTGCCTACAACTCAACACCATCGCACCAACAGGGTTGAACATTCTATCGCGCCACGTACTTCCGACCTTGCTCCACAATCATCATGCCAGGGCGCGGAGACGGCACTCGCCTGCCATCAATGGTATAGCGTGGCAACGAAGATGCCGGCAAGACCGAAGGTCGGGATAGGTCTATTACGGTCGACGGCACATCGGTAAACGACAATCCGTCAAACACCATCACGCCTTGTGCGGTGCCCACCAACAACTTGCTGCCCAGCGCCACCATACATCCAGCCGCGCGGCCCTCGGGCAAGGCGGCATGCCTCCATGATGTTCCGTCATAGCCGCTGAGCGTTGTCCGGCCGCTCCACACCATCCCATTGCCATCCACAGCAACACATTGCGATTGCGCATCGACCAGTCCGTCAGCCGATGGCTCATGCCATGCCACACTGCCGTCACTCGCAAAGTGATACAGTCCGCTACCCATCTTGGACACCACAGCCCACACGCCACCCTTGCCGTCGGGCGCAAGGCGTGACACATGGCCTGTCTTGTCCGAAACCTTCGTCAGCGCACCCTCACGAAAACGAAAGACGCCGTCGGTGTTGAGACGAGCGCCAATCCACAGATTGCTGCTACCATCGTCACAGATGTCATTGATTTGGTAAGACGACTGCAGTTCGGAGCCGGGCAGCGTGTACGGCTCGGCCACGCCCGCCTTCACCCGGTACAGCTTGCGCCCACCGGCAAAAAGCGCTCCGCCGGCAACAGCGTGCAAGTCGCTGCAGATATCGCCATCGGGCAGCACAGCCACCTCCTCCAGACCATTTGCCGTCACCCGGCCTATCCGGCCGTGATACATGCCTACATATACCGTCCCGTCAGCGGTGGCCACAGACCACGAACGCCCCTTTGTCCATTCCTCCGGAATGACCGTCTCCTGTCGCAAGCCGTTTACCGCATCATAGCTCAATAACCCGTTGGAGCCGGCTATCCATGCCCGTTGGCCATCCACACAAATGTCATACACCGAACCGGCATCGGACAAAGACGGCTGGCCCACGACACTCAAAAAACAAAACTGCAAGAACAATAACGCTGTAATAAATTTCTGTTTCATAATATATTGATTTTCTTTATGATAATATCAGTCCCACAATTTAGCTCTACTATATAAATCCCTTTCGGCAACGCATCAGATTCGAGACGATGCTCTCCTAATGATAAATTAGAAAATTCATTATTATAAATATTTTCTCCACTTAAAGTAAAAATTCGGTATCACTAGTGTCCGGTAAAAAATT
>DBQL01000019.1:0-3623 GCA_002305235.1 Prevotella sp. UBA1395
CTCGTGAGGCGAAAAAACGCCGTTTTTGTCTCGCCGACATCCGGTTTCATGACGCAAAACGGGGTGCCGGGCATGCCTCGGGGGCGTTTTGGCCTCGCCATCACGGCCCGATCGCGTCGCGAAAGAACAGTCATCGCGTCGCGATAAGATAGCCATCGCGTTGCGAAAAGATAGCCATCGCGAGACGACGTATTGTCAATATTTTACAAGACGTTGGTTATCAGTGGTTTGTTTGATGGCGTGTTTTTGCCGTTTTTCTGCCCTCCGGTCCGGTCGCGGCGGCGGTTGGCATTCTCGTGCAGGCATTTTTTCAAGAAAAATCATCAGTCGTTTCAATGATATTTCGTACATTTGCAAGCAAATTCTCATAATATGGACGAAACAAAACTGTCTACCCTCCGCACCGAGGGATTAGTGAAGCGCTACGGTGAGCGCACGGTGGCCAACGGCGTGAGCATCAACGTGAGGCAGGGCGAGATCGTGGGACTGCTCGGACCCAACGGTGCCGGCAAAACCACGTCGTTTTACATGACCACGGGACTGGTGGTGCCCAACGAGGGACATGTGTTCATCGACGACCAAGACATCACCTCGTACCCCGTCTACAAGCGCGCGAGGGTGGGCATAGGCTATCTGCCTCAGGAGGCCAGCGTGTTTCGCAAGCTGAGCGTCGAAGACAATATCATGTCGGTGCTCGAGATGACCAAGCTCAGCCATGAGCAGCAGTTGGACAAGTTGGAGAGCCTCATCCGGGAGTTCAGGCTCGACAAGGTGCGCAAGAACAAGGGCGACAGGCTCTCCGGCGGCGAGCGCAGGCGCACGGAAATCGCGCGATGTCTGGCCATCGACCCCAAGTTTATCATGCTCGACGAGCCGTTTGCCGGAGTCGACCCCATTGCCGTGGAAGACATCCAGCATATCGTGTGGCGACTGAAATACCGCAACATCGGCATCCTCATCACCGACCATAACGTGCAGGAGACGCTCTCGATCACCGACCGTGCCTACCTGCTCTTCGAGGGCCGCATACTCTTTCAGGGCGTGCCCGAGGAGCTGGCCGTCAACAAGGTGGTGCGCAAGAACTACCTGAGCGAGAACTTTGTCTACCGCAAGTTCCAGTCGAACGCCGAAGACCGTGCCTTCGCCGAGGAGGTGAATCGCGCTCGCGGTGCAGAGGCGGGAGCTTCTGTCGCCGCCCTCTCGGCCGCGGAGCCTTCCGCTGCGCTCTCTGACGAGTAATGTCTTGCCGCCTCTGCGCCTCGGCATCGTGGTGGTGGGCTGCCGCCTCCGGTTTGCCGTGGCTTCGGCGTCGTGCCGGGGCGTGCGGGTCTCGGGGGTGGTTTTCGGGGTTGACGGGCTGATGCTCGGCGGCAGCCCCGTGTGTCTTTCTTTTGCTCATCCGTCGTGGCGAGGGTGAGCGGCCGTTGCGGACCCGGTCGTTCGGCTTTGTTTCCACGATGGTTAAAAAATCAAATTTTTACCTTATATATTAGGTATATTCGCAAATTATGAGTAATTTTGCGCTCCGAATTTGCAATAATACCCTAAGCAAGAAATATTTATAATTACAAATAGCACAAGATGAAAGTTTCATTTGAAAACCCCGACAAGATCAATGCGTTGTTGACCATCACTGTCGAAG
Organism: Prevotella sp. UBA1395; assembly: GCA_002305235.1. Lineage (GTDB taxonomy): Bacteria > Bacteroidota > Bacteroidia > Bacteroidales > Bacteroidaceae > Prevotella. The sequence continues at coordinate 1,643 of DBQL01000019.1, forward strand.
AAGACGACTACAAGAACGATGTTGAAAAGACCCTGAAGGATTATCGCAAGAAAGCGAACGTCCCCGGCTTCCGCCCCGGGCAGGTTCCCATGGGAATGATCAAGCGTCAGTTTGGCCCGGGTGCCAAGATGGATGCCATCAACAAGCTGATTGGCAACGAGATTCAAAAGTATATCGCAGACAATAAGGTTCAGATGCTGGGCGAGCCCCTCGCGTCAGAGAAGCAGGAGGCTCAGGATTTGGAGAAGCCCGCTCCCTATACTTTCATGTTCGACATTGCCGTAGCGCCGGAGTTCGAGATTGAATTGAGCGAGAAAGACACCATCGATTATTATGAAATCACCGTCGACGACAGCCTCATCGACCGTCAGGTAGACATGTTTGCATCGCGCACCGGCAAGTATGTCGACCAAGAGGTGTACAGCGAGGGCGACATGCTCAAGGGCGATCTGCGCGAGCTGGACGAGAACGGCAATACCAAGGAAGACGGCATCACGGTGGAAGGTGCCATCCTGATGCCCAACTATATCAAGGTAGACGACCAGAAGAAGCTCTTCGACGGTGCCAAGGCCGGTGACATCATCACCTTCAATCCGCGCAAGGCTTATCCCGAGAGCGACGCCGAGGTGTCGTCGCTGCTGAAGATCAAGAAGGAGGAGATTGCCGGACATGAGGGTGATTTCAGCTATCAGATCACGCAGATCCAGCGTTTCCAAAACCACGCCATAGACCAAGAGCTGTTCGATCAGACCTTTGGCGAGGGTGCCGTGAAAGATGAGGCCGAGTTCCGTGCGAAGATTGCCGAAGGCCTGAAGAGCCAGTTGGCCAACGACAGCGACTACAAACTGCTGTTGGACATCCGCAAGTATGCCGAGGACAAAGTGGGTCAGCTCACCTATCCCGATGCTTTGCTCAAGCGCATCATGCAGCAAAACAACAAGGATAAGGGTCAGGAGTTTATCGACCAAAACTATGAGGCCAGCATCAAGGAACTTTCGTGGAGCCTCATCCGCAGCAAGCTCGCCGAGCAGGCAGAGGTGAAGGTGAACGATGACGATGTGAAAGAGGCTGCCCGTGAGACTGCCCGCGTGCAGTTCGCACAATATGGCATGAACAACATTCCGCAGGAATACATCGACAACTATGCCGACGAGCTGCTGAAAAAGCAGGAGACCATTCAGAACTTCGTAGACCGTGCCATCGACGTGAAGCTCACCGAGGCCATCAAGAACAAGGTGCAGCTGAACAAGCAGTCGATCTCTCTCGACGAGTTCAACAAGATGATGGGCGAGTAAACTTATCCCGTCTTTCGGACAATACATACAGGCAAGGAGCCAGAAAGTCAGGGCGCGGGCATGTCTCTTCTCTCAAAATGAAGAAGCACTGTTCGGTGTCACCCCGGTTTTCAGGCTCCTTGCCTTTTCTTTTGCAAGTCAAAGAAATAACAATTTTTAGGAAAAATAAATATCAGAAACAAGAGGATGTCGACTTTTTTTAGTATCTTTGTGTTACTAATAGTATAAATAGAGTCGATCATCTTTTTTTATTTCAAACAAGAAAGGATAAAAATGAACAACGATTTCAGAAAGTATGCCACCCGGCATCTTGGCATGAACGGCATGGTGCTTGACGATGTGATCAAGAGTCAGGCACGTTATCTCAATCCGTATATTTTGGAAGAGCGACAGCTGAACGTTACCCAGATGGACGTGTTCTCGCGTCTGATGATGGACCGCATCATCTTCTTGGGAACAGAGGTTGACGACTATACCGCCAACACCCTGCAGGCACAGCTGCTCTATCTCGACTCCGTGGACAACGGCAAAGACATCTCTATCTATATCAACTCGCCGGGCGGAAGTGTCACGGCAGGCTTGGGCATCTATGATACCATGCAGTTTATCACCAGCGATGTGGCCACCATCTGTACGGGTATGGCTGCCTCGATGGCTGCCGTGCTGCTCGTGGCCGGTGCCGAGGG
>DBQL01000019.1:3632-4908 GCA_002305235.1 Prevotella sp. UBA1395
TCGGACATCGAGATCGAGGCTCGCGAGATACAGAAATTCAAGAAAGAACTCTATACCATCATTTCCAACCACTCGCACCAGACTTACGAGAAGGTGTGGCAAGACAGCGACCGTAACTACTGGATGACTGCCGAGGAGGCCAAGGAATATGGTATGATCGATACCGTTTTGGTACGTAAAATATCGGAAGGAGAGAGCGATGCCCAAGAAAGCATGTAGTTTCTGCGGAAGAGGTGAGCGCGAGGTGAAGCTGTTGATCACCGGAATGGATGGCTATATCTGTGAGGATTGCGCGGAGCAGGCTTACAAGATTGTGCAGCAGAGTGGGGTGTTGGAAGACGCTGTGGCGGGCGATACTCCCCGGGAGACATACAAGCCTTCCAAGAAAATACCCAAGCCCAAGGAGATCAAGACCTATCTTGACGAGTATATCATCGGTCAGGACGAGGCCAAGCGTTACCTCGCGGTGTCGGTGTACAACCACTATAAGCGCCTGCAACAGCCCAAAGACGAGGATGGTGTGGAGATAGAGAAGAGCAATATCATTATGGTAGGCTCTACCGGTACGGGCAAGACACTGCTCGCCCGTACCATCGCCAAGCTGCTCGACGTGCCGTTTACCATTGTCGATGCCACGGTGTTTACCGAGGCCGGCTATGTGGGCGAGGACGTGGAGAGTATTCTGAGCCGTCTGCTGCAGGTGGCCAACTATGACGTGGCCGCCGCCGAGCGGGGCATTGTGTTCATCGACGAGATCGACAAGATTGCGCGCAAGAGCGACAACCCGAGCATCACGCGCGATGTAAGCGGCGAGGGTGTGCAGCAAGGACTGCTCAAGCTGCTGGAGGGTACGATGGTGAACGTGCCGCCAAAGGGCGGTCGCAAGCATCCCGATCAGGACTATATCCATGTGGACACGCGCAACATCCTGTTTATATGCGGTGGCGCGTTCGACGGCATTGAGCGCAAGATCGCGCAGCGTCTCAACACCCATGTGGTGGGATACAGCTCGGTGCAGAACACGCGCAACATCGACAAGGGAGACCTGATGAAGTATATCGTGCCGCAAGACCTCAAGTCTTTCGGGCTTATCCCCGAGTTGATCGGGCGTGTGCCGGTGCTTACCTACCTCAATCCGTTGGACCGAGAGGCCCTGCGCCGTATCTTGGTGGAGCCCAAGAACTCTATCGTGAAGCAGTTTATCAAACTGTTTGCGATGGACCATATCGCCCTGTCGTTCTCTGAGGAGGCGCTCGACTATGTGGTAGACAAGGCC
>DBQL01000019.1:4918-11001 GCA_002305235.1 Prevotella sp. UBA1395
ATGTATGACGCTCCGTCGAGGCGCATCAAGAAGTTCGAGGTAACCTTGGACTATGCCCGTACGCAGCTCGAGAAAGCTCATCTGCAGCAGTTGAAGTCGGCCTGAAAATATGTAGCATTTCAAGCAATAGAACGATCATGGAAAAGACAAAGGATGATTATCTTGCCCGGCAACTGAAACGTTTCTTCGGCTTCGACTCGTTCAAAGGAGATCAGGAAGCCATCATACGCAATCTGATGGACGGACATGACTCCTTTGTGCTGATGCCCACGGGGGGAGGCAAGAGTCTGTGCTACCAACTTCCATCACTGATGATGGAGGGCACGGCTATCGTCATCTCACCCCTGATAGCCCTGATGAAGAACCAAGTGGATGTGGTCAACGGTCTCACCGAGGAGAACGGGGTGGCCCATTTCCTCAATTCCTCACTCAACAAGATGGCTATCGCACAGGTCGAGGCCGACGTCAGGTCGGGCAAGACCAAGTTGCTCTATGTGGCTCCCGAGTCGCTGAACAAGGAGGATAACCTCGAATTTTTCAAGTCTTTCAAGATTTCGTTCTATGCCATCGACGAGGCACACTGCATCTCGGAATGGGGACATGATTTCCGGCCCGACTATCGTTTCATCCGTCCGACCATCGACAAGATTGCGGCCGCGCAGCATGTAGACCGCGTGCCGGTCATCGCGCTCACCGCGACGGCCACCGACAAGGTGAGGTCGGATATCAAGAAGAGCCTCGGTATCGTGGACGCGGTCGACTTCAAAAGCTCGTTCAACCGCCCGAACCTTTATTATGAGGTGCGGCAGAAGGTGAGCGAGGAGGATGCCGAGAGCCAGATCATCAGGTTCCTGAAACAGAACGAGGGCAAGAGCGGCATCATCTATTGCCTCTCGCGCAAAAAGGTGGAGGAGCTTTCAAAGAAACTGCAGCTCAACGGTTATAAGGCCGCGCCCTATCATGCGGGCTTGGACACCGACGTAAGAACCAAGACGCAGGACGACTTCTTGCGTGAGGACATCGATATCATCGTGGCTACGATAGCCTTTGGCATGGGCATCGACAAGCCCGACGTGAGGTTTGTCATCCATTATGACATCCCCAAGAGCCTTGAGGGCTTCTATCAGGAGACCGGACGAGCCGGACGAGACGGGGGCGAAGGCAACTGCATCGCGTTCTACTCGCCCCGTGACCTGAAGAAACTGGAGAAGTTTACTGACAACAAGGGGGAGGCCGAGAAGGAGATCGGGCGCCAGTTGCTGGAGGAAACGAAGGCTTACGCCGAGTCGGCCGTATGCCGGCGGAAGTTTCTGTTGCACTATTTCGGCGAGGAATATCACAAGGACAACTGCGGCAACTGCGACAACTGCAGGCATCCGCAGAAAATCGTCGAGGGCGAAGATGCGCTCGTCACGGTGCTCGGTGCCATCAAGGCGGTGAAGGAGAATTTCGATCAGGCGTATGTTACCGACTTTATTAAGGGTCGTGCCACAGACAATATCGTGCGCCACGGACAAGACACGCTACCCGAGTTCGGGTCTGGTGCGACCATCAACGCTGAACATCCCACCATCTGGAATCCCGTGATCAGGCAGGCCATGATCGCGCATTTCATCAAGAAAGACGTGGAAAACTATGGCAACCTGCGGCTTACGGCCGAGGGACGGGCTTTTCTCAAGACCCCGCATCCGTTCCCGGTGGTGTTAGACCGGCAGTTTGACGATGTGGAGGAAGGGTCGGGAGGCAATGCCGCGCCACTCGACGACTACCTGTACAAGCAACTCAGGATGCTGCGCAAGGATGTGGCCCGCAAGCACAACCTGCCACCATACGTGATATTCCAAGACATCTCTCTCACGATGATGGCCACCTATTATCCCACCACGATGGAGGAGCTGCTGCAGATTCAGGGCGTGGGGCAGGGCAAGGCGCGCAAGTTTGGCGCGCCGTTCCTCGAGTTGATCAAGAGCTACTGTGATGAGAACGAGAAGCCTCGCACAGACATGATGAGGGTAATCAGCCTGCCCAATAAGTCGAAAAAGAAACTGAAGATCATCGAACTCATAGACAAGCGCATCCCGCTCGATGAAATCGCCAATGCGCAGGGCACGGATTTTGACGAGCTTTTGGATGATATTGAATCGATCGTGAATAGCGGGATGAAGGTGAATATCGGCTATTATCTCGATAACGAGGATGTGATCGACCCCGATGAGGTGGACGATATTTATGAGTATTTCCGCGGAAGCGAGAGCGACGACATAGACGATGCCATCGATGAGGCGGATATTTATGACGACGATCATGGGTTGACGGCGGAACAGAAGGCACGTTTGGTGCTGATCAAGTTCCTCTCTGAAGAAGCCAACTGACGCGGGTCGCGATACATGGGCATGGCGTTGCGGAGCAATGGCATGCCCATTGCCTTTTCTGCTCGATTGCCATCAAGGAAGCAGATGGAGNNAGAAAATTGATGGAATAAAGTGGCTATGTGTAAAATTATTGCTATATTTGCACGCAATAAATTTATAAATCTACATTTTATGTCATCATTTGTTGCAGACAAAATTGTAATGGACGGCTTGACTTTTGACGACGTCCTGTTAATCCCTGCTTATTCGGAGGTGCTACCCAAAGAGGTGGAGTTGAAGACCAAGTTTTCTCGTCACATCGAGCTGAACGTGCCATTTGTGACCGCGGCTATGGATACCGTGACCGAGGCTTCGATGGCCATCGCCATTGCTCGAGAGGGCGGCATAGGCGTGATTCACAAGAACATGCCCATTGAGGAGCAGGCACGACAGGTTGCAATTGTGAAGCGTGCCGAGAACGGTATGATATATGACCCGGTGACAATCCGTAGGGGTCGCACCGTGAGGGATGCCTTGGAGATGATGCACGACTATCATATCGGTGGCATTCCCGTTGTAGATGATGAGAACCATTTGGTGGGAATCGTGACCAATCGCGACCTGCGCTTCGAGCGACGGTTAGACAAAACTGTCGACGAGGTGATGACATGCGAGAACTTGGTGACCACTCACCAGCAGACAGACCTTAGTGCTGCCGCGCAAATCCTGCAGGAAAACAAGATTGAGAAGCTCCCCGTGGTGGATGCTGCCAATCACCTGATTGGTCTGATTACATACAAAGATATTACCAAAGCCAAGGATAAACCGATGGCGTGCAAAGATGATAAGGGCCGGTTGCGTGTGGCAGCCGGTGTGGGTGTCACTGCCGACACGCTCGATCGGGCACAGGCTTTGGTCGAGGCCGGGGTGGATGCCATTGTCATCGACACTGCGCACGGACATACCAAGAGTGTTGTGGGCAAGCTCCATGACGTGAAAACAGCGTTCCCCAACGTGGATGTAGTGGTGGGAAACATCGCTACCGGCGAGGCGGCCAAATTCTTGGTGGACTGCGGAGCCGATGCCGTGAAGGTGGGAATCGGACCGGGTTCAATCTGCACCACACGCGTGGTGGCCGGAGTAGGAGTGCCCCAGCTCTCTGCGGTTTATGATGTTTTCTCTGCCCTCAAGGGCACCGACGTGCCACTGATCGCTGATGGCGGACTGCGCTATTCGGGTGATATCGTGAAGGCATTGGCAGCCGGCGGCAGCAGCGTGATGATCGGATCGTTGGTGGCCGGCACCGAGGAGTCGCCGGGAGAGACCATTATTTACAATGGCCGTAAGTTCAAGAGCTATCGCGGTATGGGCTCTTTGGAGGCAATGGGACAGAAGAATGGTTCTCGCGACCGTTACTTCCAAGGCGACACCAAGGACGTGAAGAAACTTGTTCCGGAAGGCATTGCCGGNNCTTCGTTCGGGCATGGGTTATTGCGGAGCGTCGTCTATCCATACCCTGCACGATGCCAAGTTTGTGCGTATCACCAACGCCGGTGTGTTGGAAAGCCATCCGCACGACATCGCCATCACGAGCGAAGCCCCCAATTATTCTCGTCCCGAATAATCAAGAAGCATCAAGAAATGTCGGAGAGCGGTCGGTAGAATACTGCTCTCCGACACTTTGATAAAACATAAAACAATTGTCATGAAAGCAAAACTGTTGTTGGGCGCCATGCTGATGTGTGGCACCTTATCTTTTGCCCAAAGCGCCGATCCCATTGTGATGGTCATCAATGGCAACCCTGTGCCACGCTCGGAATTTGAGTATTCATACAACAAGAACAATGCCGAGGGAGTGATAGACAAGAAGAGTGTGGAAGACTACGTGCCCCTTTTTGTGAACTATAAGCTCAAGGTGGAAGCAGCCAAGGAGGCTCGTCTTGACACGATGAAGTCGTTTCAGCAGGAGTTTGCGGGTTATCGCGACCAGCAAATTCGCCCTGCCTTTGTCACCGATGACGACATGGAGGCCGAGGCCAAGAAGATTTACACGCAGACCCAACAGCAGATTGACAACAACGGCGGTATGGTCAAGGTGGCCCATATCCTCATTCAGATGAGGCAGAAGGCCACTCCCGACGAGGAGAAGGCAGCCAAGCAGCGTATCGACTCAATCTACAAGGCGCTCAAGGGCGGTGCCGATTTTGCGGCGTTGGCCAAGAAGGTGTCGCTGGATCCCGGCTCGGCCTCTAACGGAGGGGAGCTTCCTCTCATTGTCAAAGGGCAGACATTGAAAGAGTTTGAGGACAAGGCGTGGGGCCTGAAGGATGGGGAGATGAGCGAACCGTTCCTTTCTCCGGCGGGATGGCATATTGTCTTGAAGCAGGGACATCAGAATTTCTACGACTATGCCAGTCAGCGTGAGGCCATCATGAAGTATATCGACCAACGCGGTTTGCGTGAGCAGATCATCAATCAGAAGCTCGATACCCTGTCCAAGCAACAGCATACAAGTCCCGACCGGATTCTTGCCGCCAAGCGTGCGGAGCTGGAAAGCAAGGACGCGAGCCTGAAATATCTTATTCAGGAGTATCACGACGGACTGCTGCTCTATGAGATCAGTAACCGCACGGTGTGGGACAAGGCGCAGAAAGATACCCCGGGCTTGGAGACATTCTTCAAGAAAAACAAGAAGAAATATAAGTGGGAACAGCCCCGATTCAAGGGTATGGCCTATTGTACACGTGACAAAGAAGACATCAAGGCCGTGAAAAAGGCCGTGAAAGGACTGGCTTTCGACCGGTGGGCAGAGAAACTTCGCACGACGTTCAATGCCGACTCCGTGCTCCGCATCAAAGTGGAGAAGGGCCTTTTCAAATTGGGTGACAACGCCTTGGTAGACCAAACCATCTTTGGCAAGGACACCGTGGCTGCCCCGGTGAAGGATTATCCCTATACGGCTGTGTACGGCAAGAAACTCAAATCGCCCAAAGAGCTGAGCGATGTCAGACAGCTCGTGGTGGCCGATTATCAGGAATACTTGGAAAAGCAGTGGTTGGACCAGCTTCGTAAACGCTATCAGGTCACGGTCTATGAGGACGTGCTTCAGACCGTGAACAAGCACTAAACATCAATTATGAATATCAGACAGTTTTCTATACTTGCGGCATTTATCCTGCCGATGGGCCTCTTTGCCCTTCCCGGACTGCGTGGAAGCATCTCCACCTTCCGCTCCTCGTCCAATGACACCATACCGGACACCACGGCCGAAAAACTCGCGGAAGCTTCTATTCCCGAGGGAAGTGTCGTCGACGAGGTGGTATGGGTGGTCGGTGACGAGCCGATTCTCAAGTCGGATATCGAGATGATGCGCATGCAAGGCATGGTCGAGGGAATCACATGGGGAGGGAATCCCGACTGTAACATCCCCGAACAACTGGCCGTGCAGAAGCTCTTTCTTCATCAGGCAGCCATCGACTCCCTCGAGGTGACGGAGTCGGAGATCGCCTCCGGCATCAACGAGCAGATCAATAGATGGATTGAAGCCGTGGGCAGTCAGGAGAAATTGGAGGAATATCGCAAGCAAACGGTCAATGAGATACGTGCCGAGCTGCACGACGATTTCAAGAATCAGCAGCTCATCCAGAAGATGAAGCAGAAGTTGGTGGAGAATGTTCGAGTGACTCCCTCAGACGTTCGGAGCTACTTTCGCAATCTCCCCGAAGACAGCAT
>DBQL01000019.1:11058-11958 GCA_002305235.1 Prevotella sp. UBA1395
TGTCTGCCCGACAAGGCGGCGAGATGGATTACATCGGTCGCGGCATGCTCGATCCGGCCTTTGCGAGTGTCGCTTTCAACCTGACCGACCCCAAAAAGATTTCCAAAATCGTGGAGTCTGAGTTTGGTTATCACATCATCCAGCTCATCGACAAGCGCGGCGACAAGATCAAGTGCCGTCATATCCTGCTTAAACCTAAAGTCTCGGCAGACGAGATTGCCGCCGCCGAGCACCAGTTGGACACCATCGCCAATGAGATTCGTGACGGAAAGATCACTTTCGATATGGCCGCCGCATACTTCTCGGACGACAAAGATACCAAGAACAACCGCGGCCTGATGTCTAACTCCACCGCCGATGGCATGACTTCCCGCTTCCAACTGAAAGATCTGCCCTCTGAGGTGGCCCGTGCCATCGAGCCGTTGCAGGTCGGCGAGATGTCCAAGCCGTTCACGATGGTCAACAGCCGTGGCAAGACCGTGGTGGCTGTGGCACGTCTGAAGAGCCGCACCGAGGGGCATAAGGCCAAGATCACCGAAGACTTCGAGGTGATGAAACAGGTGGTATTGGCCAAGGAGCGCGAGAAAACCATCAACAACTGGGTTTCCGACAAGATCAAACAGACATACGTCCGCATGAGCGATCGCTACAAAGACTGTAATTTCCAGTATCAAGGTTGGAGAAAATGACCATTCATCCTTTCCCAAACATTTTCAAGAACGCTTTCAATTCCGGGCATAGGGTCATTCTGATGATGATTCTATGCCTGTTTGTCCTTGGCATGCTCAGCGCCGCGAGCCGCAAGGGTCGTCGCAAGGTTGTCGACGAAAAGGTGCACCTCATTCATGCCGACGAGTTGAAGTACGACATTTACGGACCCAACGCGCAGGCCCAAGTGGC
>DBQL01000019.1:11996-12205 GCA_002305235.1 Prevotella sp. UBA1395
CAGGGCGACACACTCAGTGTGGTGTGCGATCAGGCATGGTACAACGGTCTCGACCAGTTGCTTGAGGCCCGTCACAACGTGGTGATGAAGCACCGTTCGCAAACGCTCACCACCGACAGCCTGAACTATGACCGCCTGTACCAATACGCTTATTTCTTCAATGGCGGCAAGCTCGTAGACGGAAAGACCCGCTTGGTTTCCGACTATGG
>DBQL01000019.1:12301-15392 GCA_002305235.1 Prevotella sp. UBA1395
CGACAAGGCAGACCTATACGGAAGGTCTACCGTGGTAGACAAGGCCAAGACCATTACGGCCGACACCCTGATCTATAACAGCAAGAGCGGTCGCAACAAGGGATTGGGCAACGTGGTCTATATCGACTCCAAGAACAAGAACACGCTCACCTGCGGCGAGGTGGAATACAGCGAGAAGGAGGGCCGGGGCTATGCCACCAAGCAAGCGTTGGTGAGGGATTACTCGCAGAAAGACACGCTCTATCTCCATGCCGACACCATACGCTTGGAGACTTTCCATATCAATACCGACTCGATGTACCGCAAGGTGCACTGTTATAACAAGGTTCGCACCTATCGCACGGATGTCCAAGCCGTGTGCGACTCGATGGTCTTCAACTCCCAAGACTCGTGTCTCACCATGTATCAAGACCCCATCGTGTGGAACATGGGCCGCCAGTTGGTGGGCGAGGTCATCAAGTTGTTCATGCGCGACAGCACCGTTCGTGAGGCCCATGTGCTCGGACAGGCCCTGTCTATCGAGCTGATGCCCGACAGCATCCATTACAACCAGATCTCCTCGCGCGACATGTTTGCCTATTTCAAGGAGGGAAAGATACGCCGCAGCGATGCCGTGAGCAACGTGAGGGCTATCTATTATCCGGTGGATGACAAAGACAGCACGCTCATCGGACTGAACTATGTAGAGACCGATACGATGAAAATGTATATGTCTCCGCTACGCAAGCTGGAGCGCATTTGGATGCCCAAGGCCGAGGGAACCTTATACCCGATGACCCAGATTCCGCCGTCGAAGTACAAGTTAGACAGCTTCGCGTGGTTCGATTACATTCGTCCTGTCGACAAGAACGACGTGTTCAACTGGCGCGGGAAGACCGCGGGCACAGAGATCCGTAACATCAAGCGCCATGCCGCCCCGTTGCAGCAGTTGGGCGCGCGGCCTGCCGTGGCAGTCTCTCCGCCTTCCGATACGGCGGCGACAGAGCGTCAAGTCGTCAGCCCATGAATTTCTATTTCCAGACACGCAGACCCCGGAAATTCCATCATGAGATGATTTATTCCGACGAGCGCAGAGACCAACTCGAGCAATTAGAGCGCAGGGCGCGGGCCGAATTGGGCATGCCTCCCGATTCGTCGGACCCTGCCTGCCCCCGGCAACATGTCTCACCGGTGGTGTCTCGCTTTCAGTTTGCTGATGAGCGGCGGCAGAGACGGCAGCGGGGATGGACCCGATTGCTGGTCATCATCGGGCTGTTGGCACTGCTCGTCATCCTTATCATCCAAGCATTGTTATTGATTTTATGAGCGATATCATACAACTTCTTCCCGACTCGGTGGCCAATCAGATTGCGGCCGGCGAGGTTATCCAGCGCCCGGCATCGGTCATCAAGGAGTTGGTAGAGAACGCCGTCGATGCCGGTGCCACCCGCGTCGACGTGCTGGTGGTCGACGCCGGCCGCACGTCCATACAGGTCATCGACAACGGCAAGGGCATGTCCGAGACCGATGCCCGACTGTCTTTCGAACGTCATGCCACATCCAAGATCCGGCTTGCCGACGATTTGTTCAATCTTCGGACAATGGGTTTCCGCGGCGAGGCCTTGGCATCGATAGCCGCCGTGGCGCAGGTGGAGCTTAAAACACGCTTGGCCACCGAGGAGCTTGGCACCCATCTCACCATTGCCGGCTCCCGCTTTACCGGTCAAGAGCCGTGTGCATGCCCCGTAGGTTCCAACTTCTTGGTCGAGAACCTGTTTTTCAACGTTCCCGCCCGTCGCAAGTTTCTCAAATCCAACAGCACCGAACTCAACAACATCATCAGTGCCTTCGAGCGCATCGTGCTGGTCTATCCCGAGCTGTCGTTCACGCTCACGAGCAACGGGTCTGAGATGTACAATCTCAAGGGTGGCGGCCTGCGCAAGCGCATTGTCGATGTTTTCGGCAAGCGCATCAACCAAGACCTGCTGCCTGTTGAGCTTGAGACCTCGGTCTGCGGCATCCACGGCTTTGTGGGCAAGCCCGAGTCGGCCAAGAAAAAGGGTGCTCACCAATATTTCTTCGTCAACGGACGCTACATGCGTCACCCCTATTTCCACAAGGCGGTGATGTCGGCCTACGAGCGGTTGGTGCCGCAGGGCGACCAGATACCTTATTTCCTCTATTTCGATGTCGACCCCAAGGATATCGACGTGAATATCCATCCCACCAAGACCGAGATCAAGTTTGAGAACGAGCAGGCCATCTACCAGATCCTGATGGCATCGGTCAAGGATGCCGTGGGGATGTTCAACGACGCGTCGACCATCGAGTTTGACACCGAGGGCAAGCCCGACATTCCCGTTTTCAATCCCAACAACGACGCGGTGCAAATGCCCAACTGGGACTACAACCCGCAGTATAATCCCTTCGACACCGGTTCCACACCCCTGCCTGCCCATCCTGCCGGGTCGGCACACCGGTCCGGCGACGACGGGCAAATCGTGCGGTCGCGGGTGCCCGACCGGTGGGAACAGCTCTACGAGGGCCTCGATGGCGACGGCGAGACACCGGCCGCGATGCTCTTTCCCGACGAGGAGAAGTCGCCTGCCGACACTCTCATCGAGGAGAAATCGCCCGCACACTACCAGTACAAGGGCCGATACATCATGACTGCGGTCAAGTCGGGCCTGATGATCGTAGACCAGCATCGCGCCCATGTGCGCATACTCTTTGAGCAATACCGCCACCGGCTGGCCTCGCGCAAGATGCACTCGCAGAAGCTGCTCTTCCCCGACAGCCTGCATCTCGAGGCCCAAGAGTTGGTGGTCTATGAGCGCGTCAAGGACGAGCTTGCGGCGATGGGCTTCGAGATGAGCGACCTTGGCGGCAGCACTTTTGCACTGAACGCTATTCCCGAGGGCTTGGAGGGCATCGACGCGCGGCAGTTGGTGCGCGACATGCTGGCCGACACGCACGACCGCGGCACCCCGGCGATGGCCGACATCAACGACTCGCTGGCCCTCACGATGGCGCATGCCGCCGCCATACCCTACGGACAGGTGCTCGGCAATGACGAGATGGAGAACATCATCAACTCGCTGTTTCTCTGCTC
>DBQL01000019.1:15450-17815 GCA_002305235.1 Prevotella sp. UBA1395
GTCTCTGCGGCGTCAGAGCCGTTTGCTCACGGCGCATAACGACGCTGTCGTCGTTTGCGGCGACGCGACATATACGCCGCAATATCACGCCAAGCGCCGGCCGACCGCCGTCGCAAAGGCATCCAAGCATGGGGAATCCCATGCTTTTTTATTTGATTTGACATTTTATGTTTTGAAAAACTCAAATTTTCAAAAGAATGTTTTAACTTTGCCACATATAGTATATGCGGTCGACGCTCCGTTCGTCAGCAACACATTCAACAAACAAGATAACAAGATGAAAAAGCTAATCATGGCACTGGCATTGGCCGGTGCGTCTTTGGGCGTCTCGGCCCAAGACAGCGATCCTGTACAGAAGTACAGCGTGGCGACCAACTCTTTTTGGAGCAACTGGTTCGTTCAGGTAGGTGGTGACTGGAACGTATGGTATTCGTCACAGGAGCATCACAACGACAACCATAACGGAATGGGATTTTTCGGCAGTGAGCGCCGCACCTTCGGTGGCGCGCTGGCCATCGGAAAATGGTTCACCCCCGGCCTCGGTCTGCGTACTAAGCTGCAGGCGTGGCAGGGTAAGAACATTCCCGCCCTCAACCCCGATGCCACCAAGTTTGACGAGTGGATACTCAATGAGCACGTGATGTTCAACCTCAGCAACCTCGTGCTCGGGTACAACCCTAACCGTGTGTGGAACCTCATCCCGTTTGTCGGCGGTGGCGTGGCACGCAACATGAGCGATAACCTCTATGCCATGCAGCTCAGTGTCGGCATCCAGTCTGCATGGCGCGTGAGCCGGAAACTCAATGTTTACCTCGAGGCGGGATGGAACCGGTTGGAAGACAACTTCGACGGCGCGCAGTCTGCGCTCATGCCCGGCAGCAGCAACAATCGCGGATGGGACAGCCGCGACAACAATGTCTACGGCGAGATAGGCCTCACCTTCAACATCGGTCGTGCCACATGGGACAAGGTGCCCGACGTGGAGGCCATCAAGGCGATGTCGCAAAGCCAGATCGACGCGCTCAACGCGCAGCTCTACGATGCCAATGTGGAGAGTGCCCGACTGAAGAATCTGCTCGACGAGCAGTCGAAGAAAGAAGAGACGCCTAAGGCCGTGAAGGAGTTTGTCACCACACCCGTGTCGGTGTTCTTCAACTTGAACCGTGCCGACATCGCCTCGCAGAAAGATCTCGTGAATGTGCGCGCCTTGGCCGACTATGCCAAGGCCAACGGCAGCAAACTCACGGTGACCGGTTATGCCGACAGCGCGACCGGCTCTGATGAGGTGAATCGGAAGCTCTCCGAGAGCCGTGCCTCGGCCGTGGCCGACGAGCTGGTGAAGATGGGCGTAGACCGTGCCCGGATCGTGACCGTGGGCAAGGGTGGCGTAGACGAGCTGTCGCCCGTGTCGTTCAACCGTCGGGCCACGGTGCAGGTGAGCGAATAGGCGGTGTGCGCCGGTCTCCGCGAGGAGACGCAGACAAGTGATTTCTAACGCGAGGGGATGGCATCGGTGAGATGTCATCCCCTCGTCGNNGCTCGATATACGTCGAAAATGAGCTTTTTGTAAGTTGTTGACAGTCAGTGAGTTTTAATAATGCTTGTTTTTCGGCCTTGCGATTGATATGTTTTCGCTCTGCGATTGCTATGTTTTCGCCTTGCGAATACAGTCTTTTCGTGCGCCGATTACGATGTTTTCGCTTTGCGAAAAGGCTTCTTTCGGGATGAGGCGGGGCTTTGAGGGTGGGAAAACGATGCGTTTGCGGCGTTTTGAATACGGTTTGGCGCGCATGGCACTGCCTTGGAATGTGTAGATGGTAGTGTGGCGAGGGGGCTGTTTTTTCAGAATAATCCTGACATCACGACAATGGTGCGGCAGACCCGTGAGCAGTGGTTTGAGGCATGCGCACATGGTGGCATGAGGCATGAAAACCACGAATTTTCAAGAAAAATCGAAAAAGTATCGGCAAAAATTTGGTGGGATGAAATATATATAGTATCTTTGCACCCGCAATCCGAGAATATCGGGCGCTTAGCTCAGTTGGTTTAGAGCGTCTGCCTTACAAGCAGAGGGTCGGGGGTTCGAATCCCTCAGCGCCCACTTAGGGGTGTTTCCCTGTGGTCTTTCGGGGCTGCGGGGAATTTTTAGAGGGCGCTTAGCTCAGTTGGTTTAGAGCGTCTGCCTTACAAGCAGAGGGTCGGGGGTTCGAATCCCTCAGCGCCCACATCCAAGAAATCCTGTCATCTGCAGATGGCGGGATTTGTTGTTTTTATACCCGGCGGGCTGCCGCGGCCGCAGTCATCGGTTTTTTTTGATTTTGTATGGCCGTTCTCCTGAATGTTCCAAGGCCGGTAGTTGATGTAT
>DBQL01000017.1 GCA_002305235.1 Prevotella sp. UBA1395
CATTAAAGTAAACATTTTCTTCATACTCTCTATGATTTATTATTGTTATGATTTATCCTTTATAAAACTTGTGCAAAGTAAGGAAAAAAACTTCATAGTTCCAAAAGTTTTACTCAAAAAGAACATTTTTTACACACTAATTGATATATAACAAGTAAAAGTTTAACATTTTTAACCAAAGAAGACCTTTTTATATTACAAAAGACCATGCCCCGCTCTCTATCGGGGCATGGTCTTTTACGTATAGAATTATATTTCAATTATCCTTACACTATATGGTGCAAGCGTCATCATCGGCCCGGAAACCGTACCACGTTCCACGGTTACCTTCTTGTCGGTGACTTTTCCCGAGAATTCCTGCATCGGGGCCTCGCCGGGAATGTCGAGCCCTTTCACCTGCAATTCAACCTTTGCGGGGAGCGAGTTAACCAGTTTGACATAGGTCTTCCCGGTCTTGGAATTTCTCACGACACTTGCCGCGACGCGATATTTCAGGTCTTCACGCACATCCAGCCTCGACTCGATATACCTGTCTCCGTCGCTGTTTCCCCACAGCTTCTGCACCTCATAGCTTGGTGTCAGGGCCGTGATGGTGTCATTGTTGAAGTAGATCATGTTGGGATTCCAGTTGGAATGCTTCTCTTTGCAGAGCAGCGGGGCATAGCTCGACATGGCCACCACGTCGCCATTGCGTTCGAGGGCACAGAGGTGCATGGCCTCCACAAGCGCGCTCTCGTGGGTCGTGGTGCGCGAGGCCCACTCTCCGAGATACACCTTCGGACCCTTGCGATCGTAGTTGTCATAGTAGTTCTGATGGTGCATGTACCATCCCGGCGACTCATAATAGTGCTCATCCACCATATCTATGATGTCTTGGTGGGCCTTGGCAAACTTCCATCCCTCGATGTAGTCGGATGAAGGGTCATGAAACGGGCCCACCGTGCCACAGACAACGATCTCGGGATATTTCTCCTTGATGGCCCGGCATATCATTTCATAACGCTCTTCGAACACGGTAGAGATGAGGTCTTCGTTGCCTATGCCGATATATTTCAGGTTGAAAGGCTCCGGATGTCCGGCATCGGCGCGCATCTTTGCCCATTTCGATGTGGCAGGGTCTCCGTTGGCCCACTCTATGAGATTGAGCATCTCTTGGCAGTAAGCCGGCATGTCTTCCATCGGGATGCCACACTGCTGGCCTCCCATGCCGTCTTTGTCGGGGTGTGAGTTTTGGCAGGGCACGCCCGCGGCCAATACCGGCAGAGGCTCTGCGCCAATGTCTTCACAAAACTGAAAATACTCGAAGAAGCCCAAGCCGCGGGTCTGATGATAATTCCAGATGTTGGGGGCAGGCACCCTGTCTTGCCACGGACCCACCGTCTCGTTCCAATGATATATATTGCCAATCCCCTGACCATGACTCATGCAGCCTCCGGGGAATCTCACAAATTTAGGCTTCAGGGCCGCGATGGCCTCGGCCAAGTCCTTGCGAAGTCCGTGTCCTTTGAAGGTCTCGTGCGGGAACAGGCTCGCCATATCCACCCCTACCGTGCCTTTCTTGAGCGGCGTGAGGGCGAGGCGCACGTTGCCCTTGGCCGCCTTCTTGTCTACCACGAGCTGCGCGGCGTAGGCGTTCCAGCCCTGCCCCTCGGTCTTGATCTTGGCCGAGGCCACCACTTCGCCATTGTCATTGATGAGACACACCATTACCTGATTTTTCTCTGCGTCTTCATTGCGCAGATATACCGAGAAATCATAGACACCCAACGGGGCCGCGGTTATCCCGTCCCATCCTATATTATATAAGGTGTCGCGCTGTGCCAGCACGGCGTAATGAGGATTGTTCTTGCTCAATGGCACGTCGCTCTTGATCACCAAAGGCTTGTTCGACGACCATGCCGTGGTGGCATTCCATTCTCTCCGGTCTGCCGTCGAATACTCAAAGTCACGGTTCTGCACCAGTTCGGCATACAGTCCGCCGTCGGCCGCATAGCTGATATCCTCGAAGAACACCCCCACGAGCTTGTCGCTGATGGCCTTGCTCTCGGCCGTGTTCACCGTGAGCACCGCGTCGACACGGTTTCCTATCTGTGCAAACCGCTTGGCATCATCGCGCATCGTCTCCCTGCTCAGCTCGCCCTCACGGGCCATCACGTGGAAATACTGTCGTATATAGTCCAAGTGTATCTTGGGTACGCTGAAGAGGTTGCCTTTGTATTGCTTCCCGGCAATGGTCGCCGTGTCTCTGATCCATGCCACGTCTTCGATGGTACTGGGGTCGGCCGACTCGGTGAACCGACGAAAATCTTCCGAGGCCTGCACGTATCTCCGCGTGCCGTCCTTGGCTTTATAATAGATGTCGAAGGTGCCATCGTCCATCTGGAAGGCAATAGGCTCGGCCACACCTTTCATCGACACGCGCGGATAGTCTTGCGGGCGCCATGTCACCAAGTCCTCACTGTAAGCGGCGGCAAAGCAAGGCGAATAGTCGTTCACGCTGAACACCAGCCGCCATGTGCCGTCATTGGCATGCAGCACGAAAGGGTCGTACATGCGTTTCTCACTTCCCCACTGTGCGTAGTCGGAGCCACAGAGCTGCCCCACGTCATGACACGTCATGTCTTCGGTGAGATAAGCCACGTGCAACCCGGCTTTCTCGCCCGGCGAATAAACAAATATCTGGCACGTGGTGTCATTGCCCATCACCTGATAGAGCGGTTCGGCAGACTGTGCCCATCCACTGACGGCAGTGGCGAGCACAGTGAAGAATGTCATAGTTCTTTTCATGTTCGGTTTTATTGGGTAATAAGATGATTTCAAGTGCAAATATAAGCAAATATTCCGAAAATCCTTTCCCCCGACCGCAAGAACTTTAGCGTGGCAGTGTGGCCGCGGCATGTCGCCACCTCCACCATCCTGTATCACACCATACCCATCGTATGGCAGAGATAGGCAATGAAATACCCGGCGATGGTGGCTGTCACCACATGAATCATGCCGGGTGCCATGAACGAGTGGTTGAACAGGTACTTGCCGATGACCGTAGTGCCCGACCGGTCGAAATTCACCGTGGCGATGTCTGAAGGATAGTTGGGAATAAAGAAATAGCCATACACCGAGGGCATCACGCCCAACAGAATCCACCCGTCGATACCCAGCGAATAGGCCAAGGGCAACATGGAAACCACCACCGCCCCTTGACTGTTGATAAGCACCGACACCGTGAAAAAGGCCACGGCGATGGTCCACGGGTAGGCCGTCACAAGGTCGGTGAGCATGGCCTGCATCTCGGGTTTGTAGTTGTCAAAATAGGTATTGGCCATCCATGCGATGCCATAGATGGCAACAACGGCCACCATACCGCTCTGCCACACCGCGCCGTTGATGGCGGTCTTGGGCTTGGCCTTGCAGCAAACGATCATCAGAGCCGCCGCGGCAATCATCGTGATCTGAATCACGACGTTCATTGCGAGGGGTTTAGACACCGTCTCTGTGACTCCCGCCAACACCACGCCGGCCTTGGCCAGTTGCTTGGCCGACTCGGTCACACCATTGGCCAAGGCCACGCTCTCGGGTCCGCCGGCCACGGGCTGCACCGTGTCAAAACTCGGAAGAAGGTTCACCCCAAACATCGAACTTACCGATATGACCACGATCACGCCCAATGCCGCGAGAAAGATATATACCGCCCGCTTGCTCTCCTGCGAGATCTGCTTGTCGAGCACCGTCGCGCTGTTGCCATAGATATAGGCCTTTTGCACAGGGTCGGCGAGCTTGGCCTGAAACTTGGGGTCTTTGTCGAGATCAAGACCGCGATGCCAGCTGTATGCGATGGCCGTGAGTATGCCGATGACACATGCCGGAATGGTGATCATGATGATCTGGATATTACTCACATGATAGCCGTTATCGGCCGAGATGGAGGAGAAAGCCACCACCGCGGCGGCGATGGGCGAGCAGGTGATACCTATCTGCGAGGCGATGCTCGCGATGCCGCACGGACGCTCGGGGCGTATGCCTTTCTTGAGCGCGATGTCGCAAATGATAGGCATGAGCGTATAGACCACGTGGCCCGTACCCACCAGCACGGTCAGCACGAAGGTGGTAAACGGTGCCAAGAGGGTGATGCGGTCGGGATGCTTGCGCAAGATCTTCTCCGCGATTTGGATCATCCAGTCCATGCCGCCCGATGCCTGCAGCATGCCGGCACAGGTCACCGCGGCAATGATGATATAGATAACGTCGGTAGGCGGGGTGCTCGGCTCCAACTGAAAGCCAAAGACCAAGATGGCCAAACCGATGCCCGAGATGGCACCGAGTGCCAAACTTCCGTAACGTGCTCCGATCCATAAGGCCACCAGTACGACCAAGAGCTGCACAATCATCAACCATGTCATAAGCTCATTTGTTTATAGTTTGAGATGCGAAAGGTAAATCGGCCGACCGCGAAACAGCGGCCTCCGCTGCAAAGATAAACAATCTTGCCATAGTTTAAAGGGTGTGGAACAAATATTTTTTTCGTGAATCGTTGTCAGGATTCTTCTGCATCGACGGGAATGCCTTTCGGTATGGTGTCTCCCAACCGTACATAGCGCACCGACAGCGGGGCGGTGGGGCCGCGCGCCCGCATCGTGCACCAAAGATGAACGGCATGATGATTGTCGTGAAATAGTCACGGATTTTAACACTTGGAAACTTTCATTTGAGAAAGACGACGATTACCTTCGCACGGTGTCATGCCACGCTCCCACCCCCGTTTCTCCCCATTCCTTTTGCCGATACGGCTTTTTCGCACGCCGAAAAGGCTCATTTCGCGTCGCGAAATGAGCCTATATGCCTCACGTTTACTATCTTTTCAAGACACGAAAAGATAGTTATCGCAAGAGATTTGCGCCATATTCGAGCCGAAAAAATCTCCTTGAAATCATAACATTCTGATATACAGAGACTTGCAAAAATATCTTATTTTGGGCGTATTTGTCGTCAGTAAGGCGCTCGGTAGATTTCAAGCCCAAAATGAAAAAGCATTTGTCAAGGATTTTATACGTATTTTTCCGTACGGGGCAACAGGGTGGTCGTGTTCCGTCGAGGTTGTTCCCACGGTGCATAGGACGCGGCCTGAGACCGGCCGAAAACAAAAAAGGACAGGTTGCATCACTGCGACCTGCCTTCAAATTAGAGAGTTATAAAAAATCAAGTTATCACTAATATTTATTGATAGAATTCTTTT
>DBQL01000076.1 GCA_002305235.1 Prevotella sp. UBA1395
GTGTTTTCAAGGCATGAAAACGTGGATGATGCCGGGAAAGAATAGCGATTTATCAGATTTAGAAAACATATATAATGACTATGGTAAAAGCATGGCGAGAAGACCTCGTGATACCAACCTACGAGATTGGTGAGGCCGAAAAGAATCCGATTTTCCTTGAGAAACGTGTGTATCAGGGGTCGAGTGGGGTGGTCTATCCCTATCCGGTGGTTGAGAAGATAGGCGACGAGCCTGTCGACCATACGTGGCACGCGGTGTGGATAGAGAACGAGTATATCAAGGTGATGATACTTCCCGAGTTGGGCGGAAGGGTGCATTATGCCTACGACAAGATCAAGGGTCGACCGTTTGTGTATCACAATCATGTCATCAAACCGGCATTGGTGGGACTTACCGGCCCGTGGATCAGTGGAGGTATAGAGTTCAACTGGCCTCAGCATCACAGGCCAAGCACCTATCTTCCCATCGACTGCGACATCGAGGAGAATGCCGACGGCTCGATGACCGTGTGGGTGAACGAGTATGAGCGGATGTTTCATCAAAAGGGTGCGGCCGGTTTCACGCTGCGGCCGGGATGCGCTTATCTTGAGATCAAGGGGCAACTGTATAACGGCACCTGCCTGCCGCAAACTTTCTTGTGGTGGGCCAACCCTGCCGTGGCGGTGAACGACCACTACCAAAGCGTATTCCCACAAGATATCAATGCCGTGTTTGATCACGGCAAAAGGGCGGTAAGCAGTTTCCCCATCGCCACCGGCACCTATTATAAAATGGACTATTCGGCCGGCGTTGACATCTCCAATTACAAGAATATCAAAGTGCCCACGTCGTATATGGGTATCAATTCCAAGTATAATTTTGAGGGAGGTTACGAGAACGACAGTCGTGGCGGCATGCTGCATGTGGCCAATCACCACGTGTCGCCGGGCAAGAAACAGTGGACTTGGGGCAATGGCGACTTCGGGCGCGCGTGGGATCGCAACCTCACCGATGCCGACGGACCCTATATAGAGCTGATGGCGGGAGTGTTTACCGAGAATCAACCCGACTTCAGTTGGCTCATGCCCTACGAAGAGAAACGCTTCGTCCAATATTTTATGCCTTACCGTGACTTGGGCATTGTGAAGAATGCCACGAAAGATCTGGTGATGAATATCGAGTCGGAAGACGGTATTGCCACCCTGATGCTCTTTGCCACGAGCAGGCAGCGGGTACGTGTGATACTCCGTAACGACGACGGCACGGTGTATTTCGATGAGGTGAGAGAGCTTGGCCCGGAGTCGGTTTTCCGTGAAAACATCGATGTTCACGGCACCCTGACAGACCGGTTGTCGTTGGTCGTGGAGCAGGGGGCCGACTGTCCGGCGTTCATCCGTCACACGCCGCTGCTCACATGGCATGCCGAGCCGGATGAGATACGCCCCATTCCCGACCCCGCCGAGGCGGCATTGCTGCCCCATGAGATCAAGACCAATGAGCAGTTGTATCTCACCGGCCTGCATCTCGAGCAATACCGACATGCCACCTATAATCCCGTGGACTATTATGAGGAGGGCCTTCGGCGCGATCCCTTGGATTATCGGTGCAACAACGCGCTGGGACTATGGTATCTGCGCAAGGGTCGTTTCGACAAGGCCGAGAGCTATCTGCGTACCGCCGTGGCGGTGTTGAAAAAGCGAAACCCCAACCCTTACGACGGCGAGCCGCTGTTTAATTTGGCGCTTACGCTCAGGTTCCGGTCTCGTTACGACGAGGCTTACAGCCTCTTTTGGAAGTCAACATGGAACGCGGCATGGCAAGACGCGGGCTTTTTCGAGTGTGCGAGAATCTCCGTGAGGCAGCATCGGCTGTATGATGCCTTGGAAGAGATAGACAGTTGCTTGGTGCGCAATGCCCATAATATCAAGGCATTGGCGCTCAAGACCACAATCCTTCGACTGCTCGATCGCAAGGATGAGGCCTTGAGACTGGCACGAGAGAGCCTCAAGGCAGACCTGTTTAACTACGGATGCCTGTTTGAGACCTATCTCCTCACTTCTGACGAGATGGTGCTTCGGCGGTTCGAAAACCTGTTGCACGGCGAGCCAAACAACTATTTGGAACTTGCGATAGATTATTGGTCGGCAGGCCTGAACGATGTCGCCCTTCAGGTACTCGACAGGGCCGACGCTGTCCATGCGGCCGGTCCGATGACCTATTATTATATGGGACTGTGCGGAAGAAGTGCTGATTTTGACCGAGGCCGACAGGCATGCCCCGACTATTGTTTCCCCAATCGGTTGGAAGACATCTTGGCTTTGCAGGCCGCACTGCTGTTCAACAGGTCTGACGACCATGCCAACTATTACTTGGGATGCCTCTGTTATGCCAACAGACAGTATGACGTGGCATGCCATTACTGGGAGGAGTCGGCACGCTTGAATCCGACATTCCCCACCGTGTGGCGTAATCTTGCCCTCGCGGCGTACAACAAGGCCCACCGTGTCGATGAGGCTGTGGAGTATATGGAGCGTGCGTTCAACCTCAACACGGATGATGCCCGGGTGTTTATGGAACTCGATCAGTTGTACAAACGGTTGGGTAGGAGGCATGAGGAGCGCTTGAAACTCTATGCCCGGCATGATGATTTGGTGGTGAGACGAGACGATTTGCTGCTGGAAAAGATCACGCTGCTCAACCAGACAGGCCGATATGCTGAGGCGATACGACTGCTGGATAGCCATCGTTTCCATCCTTGGGAGGGGGGAGAAGGCAAAGTCAGCGGGCAGTATCAGTTCTCGCGCAAGGAGCTGGCGAAGGTTGCCTTGGAGCAACGCAGATGGGCTGAGGCCGTGGAGTTGCTGGAGCAGTGTCTCGTTTATCCGCATCATCTCGGTGAGGGACGATTAAAAAACGCGCAGGAAAACGACGTGTACTATCTGCTTGGCTGCGCTTACGAAGGCTTGGGTGATGGCACTCGCGCTTCCGAATGCTGGCAAAAGGCCACGCAAGGACCCCAAGAGCCGGCGGCGGCAATCTATTATAATGATGCCCAACCCGATAAAATATACTATCAGGGACTCGCCCTTTTGAGGCTGGGAAGGCGCGATGAGGCCAACGGACGATTCTACAAACTTGTGGATTATGGGCAAAAGCACCTGTTTGACCATGTTGTCATGGACTATTTCGCAGTGTCGTTGCCCGACCTCCAGATTTGGGAGGGCGACCTTGACCTGCAGAATGAGATCCATTGCAAATACATGTTGGCCTTAGGATATGACGGATTGGGCGATGCCAAGCATGCCCATCGCTATCTCGAGGAAGCCCGGACGGCAGACATCAACCATCTCGGCATATTGGCATTGGGCACATTAAAAGAGAGGAAGCTGTAGGCTTCCTCTCTCTCTTAATGGTCAAACGATAGTGTTTTATCGCTCAATAGCTTCCATATAGATCCTTGTACAAACGTGCGTTGACGTTTGTTTTATGATGCTATTGAGCTTATCATCTTCATTCTTTAATCCTGATCATCGCGTTGGCAATGATTGCAGCCAGTCCGCCGGTGGTGATGCCGCTTGAGAAAATGCTCTTGATAATGTCGGGCATCTTGTCGAGAATGTTTGGAACAAGCTCCACGCTGAGGCCCAAGGAGAAGCTGATGGCCATCACAAGGATGGCCTTTCGGTTCATCTTCGTGGTGGCGATAATCTTGATTCCGGCAGCCGCGACGGTGCCAAACATCAGCAATGTCGCTCCCCCGAGCACGCTGTCGGGAATCAATGAGAACACTTGCCCGACCACAGGAAACAATCCGAGGATGAACAATGCGCCCGCGATGAAGTAGCCTACATATCTGCTGGCCACGCCGGTAAGTTGTATCATGCCGTTGTTTTGTGCGAATATCGAGTTGGGAAACGAGTTGAACACCCCGGCCAAGAACGAGTTGAATCCGTCGGCAAGAATACCTCCCTGCGCCCGTTTCATAAACACCTCGCCCTCGACAGGCTCTCCCGAAATGAGCGAATTGGCCGTAATGTCGCCAAAAGCCTCTACGGCGGTCACGAGATAGATGAGTCCGAGCGCGATGATGGTACCGGGATCGAGGCTCACGCCGTATTTGAACGGAGTGGGGATATTCAGTGATTGAGAGCCGTTGAGTTGCGAGAAGTCGATCATTCCCAACATATACGCCGCCACACAACCAATGATCAGGCCCAAGACGATAGACGCCATGCGCAGGAATTTGTTGTTCGAACGGTTGAAAACAATGATGCTTACCAGTACGAGCATGGCCAGACCGAGGTTGGTAATCGAGCCGAACTGTCCGGCATCGACGGCCTTCTGACCACCTCCGCACGAGTTGATGCCGGCCTTGATGAGACACATACCGATGAGTGTCACCACGATGCCGGATACCAATGGCGTGATGATCTTACGGGTATAGGGCAGCAGTCGGCTCACCGCCATCTCCACTACGGAGGCCACCATACATCCTCCGAAGATATAGCTCAATGCCATTTCCGTGTTCATCTTGCCTCCGGCCATGCCCAGCATGCCCGCTCCGATGATGGGACTGATAAAAGAGAACGATGTACCCTGTATGCACAGCAATCCCGCACCGATGGGTCCGAAGCGCCGACACTGAATGAACGTCGCGATTCCGGAGACGAACAGAGACATGGAAATGAGGTAAGCGGTGGTGTCTAAGTCAAATCTCAGGGCCGAACTGATGATCAATGGCGGTGTGATGATGGCTACGAAGATGGCCAGCAGATGCTGCAATGCGGCGAAAAGGGTCTCCCTGAGGGGTGGGCGGTCATTCAGTCCGTAGATAAGTTCTTGCGTGGTTTTCATGCGTTATTCAGTCTTTAAGTTTGATTTGACAATTGTCTAACGACTCCACCACGGCGAGACTTTCCACCCGTATGCCCATCTTCTCGAGCAGATCGCGCCCATGCTGGAACGATTTCTCGATGATGAACCCCATGCCTTCGAGCTGCGCCCCGGCCTGATGGCACAGGTCTGCAATGCCTTTGGCGGCGTTGCCGTTGGCCAAAAAATCATCAATGAATATCACACGGTCGTCAGAAGTGAGATATTCCTTGGACACCACGACATCATAATTGCGCTGCTTGGTGAAAGAGAAAACCGTTGTCGACAGCATGTTGTCCATCGTTGAGGGTTTCTTTTTCTTGGCGAAAACCACCGGAACATCCAATAACAATCCCACCATCACGGCCGGGGCGATGCCGCTTGCCTCAATAGTGATGATCTTGGTGATGTTAGAAGACGCGAAGCGGCGAATGAACTCCACGGCAACTTGTCGCATCAAGTTAGGGTCCATTTGGTGATTTACAAAACTGTCTACTTTGAGTATTCCCCCCGGAAGACTCTTGCCATCCCTCAGGATGCGCTCTTTTAATGCTTTCATTGTGATTTCTTGTTAATGGTGCAAAATTAACAAAAAATCATCAAACAGTGCATTTGATAGTCTTACTTTTGAGTTTTGGTATCGTCATTTTTCCCCAAAGCGTCTGCCCCATAGAGTGCGAAGTCGCCTCTTGCGGGGTCTCCGGCAAAGACCGTGCCCATTGCTTGGGTGAGCGTGACGGTGGTCTGCCATGAGGCCGACCGCGTGTTTATCAGTTTCAGTCGTCGTGCTGTCTGCAGCACATGGGTGTCCGTCGGGATGTAGAGCGATGCCTTGTCGATGATGTCCGACCATATCCCGAGGTCCACGGGCGAGCCGTCGCGCACCATCCATCGCAAGAACATACATGGCCGTTTGCACAATGAGGTGACCGGCCGCGGCACGATGCCTGTCAATCCCCGTTGCTTGAAGCAGTCGCTCAGTGCGATGAGCACCCGCAAGGCCTCGCCCTGACCGTTGTCGCCCGCAGCCACGGCATGTCCGGCAAAATGGTATAGCGAACCCCAATGGCAGATGAGGTCGCGCAACGTCTGCAGGAACACGTGCATGGTGTGATGGGTGTACAACCTGTAAAAGCAGCGGTCGTCGTCAGGAACGACGCTCTCGAAAGCACCTTCTTTGACCCAACGGTAAGGCTCGCCACCGCTCTCACGGAGCAGCAGCTCTATCTTGGGCAGGAATTGCTTGCGCGAACCATAGCTCAACGCGCTTGCGATGAAGGCGATGGTTTCTTGGTTTTCACGCCCGCACACCTGATGCATGAACCATGAGGGGTCTCCATCGAGGAATCGAGGGGTCTCATAGCGGTCGGCATAGCCGATCAATAACTCACGAACTGATTTTCTCACAGGGCTGAATAATAAGGGATGAATGTGCCTATGGGCGGTTTTCTGATGACGTGACACTATAAAACACACAAAGACAAGACAGTGCTCGCACCACTGTCAGTGCGCTGTCTTGTCTTTGTCCATGTATTTACAGACGAGGACCGACGTCGACTTTGGCGGCCGGCCCGCGTCAGAGGTTTACCAGCTCCTTGGGCATTTGCAGGGAGTCGCAGTGCACATGCTCGAGCATTTCCAAGCCTTTCTTGTTGATATGGAACTTCTGGCACCGGCTGTCTTCCTTGCATGCTTGCCTGCGGATGAGGCTTTGCTTCTCCAACGAGGCAATCACTTTGGAGGCGTTCGACCGTGTGAGTCCTAACTCATCGGCTATCTCGCCCGACAACCTGTGCTCTCCGTCAGAGAGAAGGCACAGCAGCATGGCTTCGTTGATGTTGAGCCCGGTGGCTTTTTCCAGCTGATTCTCAAAGCTGATGATAGCCCGATAGGCATTCCTTAGTTTTTGCAGGCAACAGTTGTCCATATCGGTATCACTTGATTAACACGTTGCGGATGACTTCCTCAAACTGTCCTTTGCCCATCGCGCCCACCACCTTCTGTGGCTGCCCGTCCTTGGGGATGAACAGAATGGTGGGTATTGACTGCACGCCAAACAGCCCGGCCAGCTCCTGCTGCTGGTCTACGTCTACCTTATAGACATCGATCTTGCCGTCATACTCGTTTGCCAGCGACTCCACAATGGGAGCCACCTGCTTGCAAGGACCGCACCATGTGGCATAGAAATCGATGATGGCAGGCTTGTCGCCCTTGTATTTCCACTCCTGAGGATTGGCCTCATAGTCCATCACCTTGTTCTTGAACTCCTCTTTGGTCAACTCTGTCACTTTCATATTCTTTTTCTCCTTTTGCTTTACGTTTACTACTTGATTGCTGTTGGTTTTCTTTTCTTTTTGCTGTGCTGAACACGACATCAGTGCAATCGAGGACAATGCCGCCAGTAACAGTGTATTCTTGATCATACTCTTCATATATGGTCTATTTGATTTCCTGTGGAAAGCAATGCAAAGATATGCTATTGATTTGATTCCGACAAATTGTAATGGGAAAATGATGGAATATATAACCTTTATTAACCAAACGCAAACGGGTTTAACGTTTTCCAACGGAAATAAAATATAAAAAGCTCTTTTCGTGGTTGCCTGACAATGTGTGCAGGGTGGCAAAGCTGTTTGAGACTGTCAAGAAAGACTCACGGATTTTAACTTTTCAAATTTTTGATTCTACGTCGCCGTTTGGCTTTCGCGACCTGTTTTTTACCCCTCAAGTGTCATATTCCGGCTTGTTTATCGTGTGTAACCTGCCCCTCGGCCATGCGAAAACTATCAATTCGCATCGCGTGAGGGCCTCTTTCGTCATGCGTTTGGGCCTCAATGACATCGCGAAAAGACAATAATCGCGGCATCGAAAGACTTTTTACGGGGAGGAAAAATACATTGATATTCGCAATGTTTTGATTTACAGATGTTTAGCAAACTGCTTCATTTTGAGCGTATTTGCGTGCGAGGATCGTGTCGATGCGCAATAATCGAAAACCACGGAGGCATTTGTCAAGATAGTTCACGGCCTTTAACATTGGGGTGATGGAGCTGTCACGAGTAGATAACAAACGGCCATCATCGGTCTGCCGCAATGCGGCGATGCCCGATGATGGCCGTTGGAGCCGCGTAAGAAGTGCGGTCAGCCGAGTATTTGCTCGGCGTGTTCTTTCACCTTGATATCCTTGGGAGCGAAGATTTGTGTGATGACACCATCCTCGTCGGTGATGAACGTAGTGCGGAAGGTGCCCATATAGGTACGTCCGTACATCTTTTTCTCACCATAGACACCCAATGCCGTGACCAGTTTCATGTCGGTATCGGCAATCAATGGGAAGGGTAATTCATATTTGTCGATAAATTTTTGGTGCGATTTCTCATCCTGAATGCTCACGCCCAATACCGCATAGCCTTGGTCGAGAAAGCGCTGATAGTTGTCGCGCAGGTTGCAGGCCTCGCTCGTGCATCCCGAAGTCATGTCTTTGGGATAGGTGTAAAGCACCAGTTTCTTACCTTTGAAGTGGCTCAGCTTCAACTCGTTGCCATTCTGATCCTTGCCCAGAGTCTCGGGCAGTCTTTGTCCTATTTCCATCATAAACGATAATTTAGTCGATACAAAAATACGTGATTCTGTATAATTTCCAAAATTATTTGACTTAAAATTCTGATTTATCTCAATTTCTTTATCCCGGGAATCGGCGGCAGGTGTATATTTATATGGATTGTAACTCGGTTTTCTCCAATTTTTTTTTACCTTTGCAGAATAACAAGAATCAGTGGAACACAAGTATTGATATGGAAAACAATAATCATGTAGTGATCATGGCCGGCGGCATCGGAAGTCGTTTTTGGCCGATGAGCACCCCCCGGTGCCCCAAGCAGTTTATCGACGTGATGGGTATGGGCAAGTCGCTTATCCAGCTCACCGTCGAGCGTTTCTCGGCCGTTGCGCCTATCGACAATTTCTGGATAGTGACCAGTGAGCACTATGTAGACATTGTGCAGGAGCAGCTTCCGGGCATTCCCCGGCAGAATATCCTTGCCGAACCCGAGCCGCGCAACACTGCGCCGTGCATAGCCTACGCCTGTTGGAAGATCAAGGCAAGGTTTCCCGAGGCCAACATCGTGGTCACGCCGTCTGATGCCTTGGTGGTCAACACCGGCGAGTTTGAGCGTGTCATCAAGGCCGCACTGGCTTTTACCGCCACCGGCAGCAACATCGTCACCATCGGCATCAAGCCCTCGCGTGCCGAGACCGGATACGGATATATCGCTGCTGCCGACAGGGTGGGCGAGAGCGATATATATAAGGTGGAGGCCTTCAAGGAGAAGCCCGACCATGCCACGGCCGAGAAATATCTCGCCGCGGGCAACTATATGTGGAACGCGGGCATCTTCGTGTGGAACGTGAAGACCATCACCGAGGCACTGCGCAAATACACGCCGGCCCTCGCCGGGAAGATGGACGAGATGTGTGCCGACTTCTACACCGACCGTGAGACCGGCACTCTGGGGCGCATCTTCCCCACATGCGAGAAGATCAGTATTGACTACGCCGTGATGGAGAAGTCGGACAGCATCTATACGCTGCCCGCCGAGTTTGGCTGGAGCGACCTCGGCAGTTGGGGATCGCTGCGCACATTGCTCGATAAGGACGGCGAGGGTAATGCCCATGTGGGCGACAATATCTCGCTGTACGACAGCAAAGGCTGTGTGGTTCATGCACAAGACGCCAAGAAAGTGGTGGTGCAGGGATTGGACGGATATATTGTTGCGCTGAGAGACGGGCGCCTGTTGATATGCTCCTTGGACAACGAGCAGCTGATCAAGGAGTATTCCCAAAATTAAAAACGATTGCTCATGAAGTTATATCCATTCCTGTTCGAGCCCAACCTGCATCCGGTGGTGTGGGGCGGAGACGCGATAACGCGATGGAAAGGGCTGCCCGACGCCGGGGAACCCATAGGCGAGTCGTGGGAGGTGAGCGCTGTGCCCACGAGCGTGGGCGTGATAGCCAATGGCGCGCTCAAGGGGCAAGACCTCAACTCGGTCATCGAACAATATGGCGAGGAAATACTGGGCACCGAGGTGTCGCGCCGCTATGACAACCGGCTGCCGCTGTTGGTGAAGTTTATCGATGCCCGCCAAGACCTGTCCATACAGGTACATCCCAATGACGAGATGGCACATCGCCTGCATGGCAAGCGTGGGAAGACGGAGATGTGGTATATCATCGACGCGCAGCCGGGGGCGTATCTCTATGCCGGTTTCAGCGAGCCGATGGCACCGA
The DNA here is from genome assembly GCA_002305235.1 of Prevotella sp. UBA1395. Lineage (GTDB taxonomy): Bacteria > Bacteroidota > Bacteroidia > Bacteroidales > Bacteroidaceae > Prevotella. The sequence continues at coordinate 10,141 of DBQL01000076.1, forward strand.
CAGATGCCGATGGCGAGGTGGTGAGCCGCGAGGAGGCCATGAACGAATATCGCAAGCGGGTGGCCGAGGGCACGATTACCGAGGTGCTGGCCAAGCACGAGGTGAAGGCCGGCGACGTGTTTTTCTTGCCGGCCGGCCGTGTGCACGCCATCTGCAGCGGCATCTTGTTGGCCGAGGTGCAGCAGAGCAGCGACGTGACATACCGTATTTTCGACTACAACAGGCCGGGAATGGACGGGAAACCTCGTGAGCTGCACACCGAACTGGCGGCAGAGGCTCTGGATTACAGGGTGACAGACAGCTATCGTACACCCTACGACTATCAGCCGGAAACGGCCAACCCGGTGATCGACAGTTCGTTTTTCAGTGTCCGCGTGGTAGACGTGAACGGTGCGTTCCATCGCAATCTCATCAAATATGACAGCTTCATCATCTCCATGTGCCTTCAGGGCGACTGTCGCATCAAGATTCGCGACACCGGCGATGAAGTATTGTTGCGAGAGGGATATAGCACCCTCATACCGGCCTCGATAGCCGATTATGACCTGATACCGGCCAATGAGCGTGGTAGAAGTCTGATGCTCGACGCGTATATAGACAATAAGACGCGCGATTTGGGAAGCCGCCTGTCGCGGTTTCTGCATCTCACGCGTAAATGACAAAATGCTTATTGACTGATGCGCCTGAGCAGAGTGAGCAGGCTCTCGGGGTCGGTCCACGAGAATGTGGGCAGCGAGGTGACTACCTTGTAGTCGTAAAGTTTCTTCTTGGGGATGCGCCTCGTGATCTCACGCTCGTGTACCGGGAACGTCTTGCCATTATACACATAGAAAAACTGGTTGATAATGGGAAACTCAATATCCTCAAGCGGAATATCAAGCGTTGTGGTGTTGAGCATGCTGTTGCTGAGTTCGACGTTGGTCATAGACCTGCTGTTGAGCATCGTATTGCGCAATGACGCGAGGTCTATCTTGGAAACGCAATACAACGCGTTCTTGCCCACGGTGTCTACACGCCATGCCAGCATGGTGTCTATGCGCTCATAATGGCGGTCGGAGAAGTCGACCGACTTGATGTTCGACAGTCGGGCCTCCATGTTCTTACCACCGAGGCTGTGGTAAATCAGCGTGCTACGCTTGAGAAAAATGTTGGTCAAGGGCACGGTGACAACCTTTCCGTCCATCAAGGTGATCGAGGCAGGCTTGAATTCGGGGAACGCAAGGATGCGGTGAAGGGTGTTGGCGGTCTGGGCTTGGAGAGAGATGGTCAGGCAAGCCGTGAACAGTAGTATGATAAATTTTTTCATAACGCGATCTGTTTATGGTGTTGTAAAGTGGGTAGACCATTGCAAAAGTAGGAAAAAAAAGAAATACATCAAAGGTTTTTAATCAATTTTACATCATGCGGCAACCAATCCGGACCAAGAAAGAATATCTCCATAGCGTGGTATTCGAGTCGGACACACCGATGGGGAAGACATACGACATCATCCTGATCGTCGCCATCTCGCTGAGTATCATTGTAGCGTTTGTGGAGAGCATCAGGTCGTTGGCACTCACCTACAAGCATATACTCGAGGGCATAGAAGCTGTCATGACGGTGCTTTTCACCTTCGATTATGTCGTAAGACTCTATTGCGCGCCCAAGCCCAAGGAATATGCGTTGAGCTTTTTCGGTATCATCGACTTCATCTCGACCATTCCGCCCTATCTCGCCATATTCTTTCCGAGCGCGAGATATATGTTGCTGCTGCGGTCGTTCAGGTTTATCAGGATCTTCAGGGTGTTCAGGCTCTTCAGCTTTCTCAATGAGGGGTATCTGTTGTTGCAGTCCTTGAAGAGAAGCATGAATAAGATATTGGTCTACTTCATGTTTGTGTTGATACTCGTCACCTGTATGGGAACGCTGATGTATCTTGCCGAAGGGTCACGGCCCGGCACAGCCTTCACCGACCTTGGAACATCGGTTTATTATGCCATTGTCACGATGACCACGGTGGGGTATGGCGACATCACGCCTGTAACGCCCATCGGCCGCCTGCTCTCCGC
>DBQL01000093.1 GCA_002305235.1 Prevotella sp. UBA1395
TCCCAAGAGCGATGTGGTGGCGGTGAGCGGCAAAGATATCACCGTCGTGGTTCCTGCCAAGAGCTTTGAAGTGTATCAATTCTAAACCATCGCCTCATCAACGCGGCGGGCGCACCTCGAAAGAGATGCGCCCGCTTTGTTTTTTGTAGGGTCGTGATACAGGCCATGCCGGGCAGCCGGTTACTGCTTGCGTGCCCCGGCAGCTTCTGCGGCCATTGCCGCCGTTACCTGATGAACAGCAGTTCGCGGTATTTGGGCAGTGTCCACAGCTCGTCGCTCACGATGAGTTCGAGCTTGTCGATCTGATAACGAATATCGTTCATGATCGGCTCCACGGTATCGTGGTAGGCGATGGCCTTCTCGCGCTCGCTCTCAATCTTGTTGGCCACCTTGCGGGCATTGACGAGATCTTCCACGCCGGTCTCGATGATCTGCGTGCGCTCGGCAATCTCGCGGATGATCTTCTTGTTGCGCGCGGTGAGCGTGGCGGCCTCCTCGGCACCGAAAATATCGATCATGTTTTGCACGTTCTTGGCCAGTTGGCTCTGGTAATGGGTAGCCACGGGTATGATATGGTTCATCGTGAGGTCGCCCATGACGCGTGCCTCGATCTGAATCTTCTTCGTATAGGTCTCCCATTTCACCTCGTTGCGCGCCTCAAGCTCGTTTCGCCGCATGACGTTAAGTGTCTCAAACATCTTCACGCTATCTTCGTCGAGGTATCGGTCGTAGGTCACCGGGCATGAGTTTTCGGTGTCCAATCCTCGGCGCCCGGCCTCCTCGATCCACTCGTCGCTATATCCGTTGCCATCGAAATGGATGGGGGCGCAGGTCTTGATGTCGTCGCGCACCACATCGAGAATGGCACTTGTGAGGTCTTCGCCGCCGTCTACAAGTCGGTCTACGCGCTGCTTGAAGTCGACCAACGCCTCTGCCACGCATGCGTTGAGCACCAGCAGCGAGCATGCGCAGTTGGCTTCGGACCCCACGGCACGGAACTCAAAGCGGTTGCCGGTGAAGGCAAACGGACTGGTGCGGTTGCGGTCGGTATTGTCGATGAGCAGTTCGGGAATCTCCGGAATGTCGAGCTTCATGCCCTGTTTGCCTTTGAGGGCGAACAGTTCTTTCTTGTCTGCCTTCACGATATGGTCGAGCAGGTCGGTGAGCTGCTTGCCGAGGAACGACGAGATGATGGCGGGCGGGGCCTCGTTGGCACCGAGGCGATGGGCATTGGTAGCGGTCATGATCGAAGCCTTGAGCAGTCCGTTGTGGCGGAAAACGCCCATGAGCGTCTCTACGATGAACACCACGAAGCGCAGGTTGTCCTCGGGAGTCTTGCCCGGGGCGTGGAGCAGGATGCCCGTGTCGGTGGAGAGGCTCCAATTGTTGTGCTTGCCCGAGCCGTTGATACCCTTGAAAGGCTTCTCGTGAAGCAGCACGGTGAAATTGTGCTTATGGGCCACTTTCTTCATGAGAATCATCAGCAGCATGTTATGGTCTACCGCGAGGTTGCACTCCTCGAACACCGGAGCCAGCTCAAACTGGTTGGGGGCCACCTCGTTGTGGCGCGTCTTGCAGGGAATGCCAAGCTCGAGAGCCTGCGTCTCGAGGTCTTTCATGAAGGCCTGCACGCGCTCGGGGATGGTGCCGAAATAGTGGTCATCCATCTGCTGGTTTTTCGCGGCGTCGTGCCCCATGAGCGTGCGGCCGGTGAGCATCAGGTCGGGGCGCGCGAGATAGAGGTCCTCGTCTACGAGAAAATACTCCTGCTCCCATCCGAGATTGGTCTGCACCTTTTTCACGTTGGGATAGAACAGGCGGGCCACATCGGCCGCGGCCGAGTTTACGGCATGCAGCGACCGGAGCAGCGGCGACTTGTAATCGAGCGCCTCTCCGGTGTATGAGATAAAGATGGTGGGTATGCAAAGCGTGTCGTCCATGATGAATACGGGCGATGTGGGGTCCCATGCGGAGTATCCGCGGGCCTCGAAAGTGTTGCGGATGCCGCCCGAGGGGAAGCTCGAGGCATCGGGCTCCTGCTGTACCAACAGTTTGCCGGTAAACTCTTCCACCATGCCACCCTTGCCGTCGTGCTCCACAAAGGCGTCGTGTTTTTCTGCGGTGCCCTCGGTGAGCGGCTGGAACCAGTGGGTGTAGTGGGTCACGCCGTTCTCCTCGGCCCATTGCTTCATGCCCTTGGCCACCGCGTCGGCGATGCCGCGGTCTAAGCGCACGCCGTTGTCGATCACGTCGATGAGCTTCTCGTAAATGTCGGTCGGGAGATATTTGTACATCTTCTGACGGTTGAAAACCTTGCGTGCGAAATATTCAGACGGGCGTTCTATGGGTGTAATCGTGTCTAACGGACGCTTGCGGAAGGCGGCTGCCACCGCGTCAAATCTTAAATTGGCCATGTGCAAACAATCATTTTATATTGATGGTGCAAAATTAACCTAATCTGCTCAATAATACAAGATAATCATAGATAAATTATCTTATTGTGGCAAATATTGCTTACATTTTGTATCACAATTTTATTTTTTACATAACAAATGGGTGAAATCGTCGGCGCGTGGGTTGCTGCCGGTGCAAGGCTCCCGGCATGCTGATGTCAATATTATTCTGAAAAATCGGTGCGACAAAATTTTGAATTATAGAGCGGCAGAATGACTCGAAATAAGTGTTTTCATCGTTTCGCATGGCGACAAAACGGTGTTTTTGCGGTGTCAGTTCTCTGTTTTGGGGCAATTTCGGCGTAATGGGGCTTGGCAAACGGGCCTCATCGCATCACGATGGCATAGTAACGGGTTTGCGATTGCTATCGTTTCGTGGCGCGATAAGATAGCAATCGCAAACCCGTTTTTGTATTGTTTTTACAAGACATTGATTATCAGGATATTGCAAAATGGCTTATTTTCGGCTTATTTGCCGTCAGCAATTTCTCGTTTTGAAATACGCGCGTCTCGGCAGGGTGTTTGTATGATCTTTTCATGTCACTTTCCCGGTTTGTCGCCGTCGTGTCGGCGGGCGGCCCTCGGGCGGTCGGCCGGGCCGAAGATGGTCACACCCCAAGAAGCCATCAACGGTTTCTCGGGGTGTTTAGCGACTCTCGACGACAGGTCTCACGACCCGTGTCTCGAGACGCGGCGAACTGATTACAGTGTATTAATTACTCAGAAATTGATCTATTTTCTCCGCGGTCTTGCGGCCGTCGGCCAAGGCGTGAACCACGAGTGAGGCCCCGCGCCCGGCATCTCCGGTGACAAACACGTTGGCGGGCAGCTCGGGGTGTTGCGGCTTGAGGAATCCCATGGCGAGCAACACCAGCTCGGCCTTGATCACCTCAGGCTTGCCGGCTTCCACCATGATGGGTCGGCCGCCCTCGGGGTTGGGCTTCCAGTCGATGGGTTGCACCCGCACGCCGGTGAGCTTGCCATTCTTGCCGATAAACTCCAAGGTGTTCATGTTCCAGCGGCGCGTGCACCCTTCCTCATGGCTCGAGGTGGTCTTGAGGGTCCTCGGCCAGTTGGGCCACGGACTGTTGGGGTCTTCGGGACCTTCCACGGGCTTGGGCATGATNNATCACCAGCACGTCTTTTCCCTTGGCGCTGATCAGCTCGTCTTTGCCAAACTCTTGTCCGGCGAGCACGCGGTTTTGCTGTGCCAGCATCTCCAAGGCAAAGTGAACGCCGTTCAGCTCACGTCCCGGAGCCTTGAGGTCGCGGGCCGTGGGTGTGCCGGTGGCAATGACCACGGCATCGTATTCTTGCGAGAGAACGTCTACGAAGGCCTCCTCCTTGGCATTGGAGAAGTCGCCGTCGATGACGGCTTGTGCCTCGGCAGAGTTGTATCCCACCTTCACGCCAAACTTAAAGATGATGCCTTCTTCTTTGAGAAGGTCCATGCGGCGGTCGATGACGGCCTTGTTCAGCTTGAAGTTGGGTATGCCGTAACGCAGCAGTCCGCCGGCATCCTCACGCGATTCGAGCACCGTCACTTCGTATCCACGCTGGTTGAGTTGGGTGGCCACGCTGAGGCCTGCGGGTCCTGCGCCGATGACAGCCACGCGTTTCCCGTTGCGCTCGAAGTGGCGCGGGCGTATGAAATTCTCTGTGAAGGCATGCTCGGCAATGGAGCATTCATCCTCGCGAATGGTCGTAGGCTCATGGTTCATGTAGTTCAGCACGCACGCTTTCTCGCACAATGCCGGACAGATGCGTCCGGTAAACTCCGGAAAGTCGTTGGTCTCGGTGATGAGTTGGTAGGCCAACTCCCAGTCGCCTTTGTAGATGGCGTCGTTCCACTCGGGCGGGCGGTTGTACAAAGGACATGCCCAGTGGCAGAACGGTACGCCGCAATCCATGCAGCGTGAGGCTTGTTGACGGCGGTCGTTGCTGTTGAGCGTCTGCTCCACTTCGCCGAAGTCGTGGATGCGATCGTGTATGGGGCGATAGCCCGCTTCCTGCCGGGCTATGGTCAAAAATGCTTTAGGATTTCCCATTGTATGCTTTGAGATTTTAACTGTGAGATTGGAACTTCTGTTGCTTAACGATTTGAGTCTTGAGTCTTGAGGTTCAGACTTTTCTGCTTGGGGTGTTCCCCCTGCTGCTTGCAGTCCTCATAATATGGTGGGTTGTGCCTTGAATGCCGGCGGCATCGGTGCGCAGGCCATCATGCCCAAACCTCAAGTCTCATATCGCGAAGCCTTAATAGTCACGCTGAATGTCGGTAATCTTCTGCTGTAACTTCTTCACCTGCTCCTCTTGAAGTACGCGTTTGTACTCGATGGGAACGATTTGGATAAAGTCTTCCACATAGCGATTCCAGTCATCAAGCATGGTACGTGCCAGCTTACTGCCCGTATAGAGATAGTGTTGGCGGATAAGTTCATGCAGTTCCTTGCGATAACTGCTCTCTTCCACGAGGTTGATTTCCACCATGTCCATGTTGCAGAAGTAGTCGAAGTTGTGGTTTTTGTCCCACACATAGGCCACTCCGCCACTCATTCCGGCCGCAAAGTTCCGGCCGGTCTCGCCGAGTACCACCACGCGACCACCCGTCATATACTCGCAGCAGTGGTCGCCCGCACCCTCGATGACGGCTGTCGCGCCCGAGTTTCTCACACCGAAGCGCTCGCCCACCTTGCCATTGATGTAGAGCTCGCCACTGGTCGCGCCATAGAGTCCGGTGTTGCCGGCAATGATATTCTCCTCGGCGGCGAAGTTGCTGCGTATGGGTGGCAGGATCGACACGCGGCCGCCGCTCAAGCCTTTGGCAAAATAGTCGTTGGCTTCGCCCTCGAGCTTGAAGTCCACGCCTTTGACGAGGAAGGCTCCGAAGCTCTGTCCGGCAGCGCCCTTGAACTTCACGTTGATCCTCGCCTCACCCAATCCGTCGGGTGGCAGAGGCTGTCCGGCACTCACGTTCTTGGCAGCTTCCAAGCTGCGTTGCTGCTCGATATATCCGCTCAGCATCGCGCCCACGGCACGGTCGGTGTTATGAATGGCGAAGTCGAGATTCACCTCTTCCGACTCGTGGTGTATCACGGCCTGCGCACTCTGTATGAGTCGGCGGTCGAGCACATCGTCAAGCTCGTGCTCCTGAGCCTTTGTGCAATAGTAAGA
>DBQL01000032.1:0-1156 GCA_002305235.1 Prevotella sp. UBA1395
ATTATAAACCATATCAAGGAAAAGGAGACCACATTATGAAAAAACAGTTCCTATCAGTAGCCCTCGCGGCATTCACCCTTGTGCCATCACTCAGCTCTTGCAACAGTGACAATGCCGACAACGGCGGTAACAAACAAATCAACGACAAGAATGTAGTGGCCGACGATGCCAGCGCCATATCCTTGGTCAACGGTGTCTACTCCCATTGGCAGCCGCTAAGTTCATCGTTCTCGTTCATCATCGAGCTGCAATCCAACAAGCTCATCTCTTTCGAGGGCGAGGAAAGCGAGCCCGGACCGCTCAACAGCCGGTTCGAGGTGGCCCCCGACACATGGTATCAGATCAAGGTGTTCAACCATCTGCTGCTCGGCATATCACAGGCCAACGAGGCCATCACCACCGTCACCAACTCGCTCAATGAGGGCAAGGTGACGCAGGCCGGATACAACGCCGCCGTGGGCAAGGCCAAGTTCTTGCGCGGTCTGGCCTACCTCAAGTTGGCACAGTTGTGGGGAGAGGTTCCTGTCTTTACCGAAGAAGGTGGCAGCCATACCCAACGTGCTTCCATCGACGAGGTGTTCAATCAGGTGGTGAGCGATTTCACCGATGCCGAGCGCCTGCTCAAAGATTATGACGGCGACCCCCGCATACCGTCCAAGCAGGCTGCCCAAGGCCTGCTGGCCCGCACCTATCTCGTATGGGGTGACAACCCCTTGTCTTACGACGAGGTGGCAGCCATCGCCAACAGCCAGCAAGACCCGCAGTTCACCACCACGCCGAGCCGTTTGGAGAAGGCCGTGGAATATGCTGACAAGGTGATCAACAGCGGCCGATTGGCACTCGACCCCGATTACAGCAAGCTGTGGGGCCGCGAGTATGAGAGCAACAAACGCGGCACCAACGAGCACCTGTTTACCATTGCCCACGACGGCGACGAGTATGACGCGCAGGGCAATCACCAGAACCACTGCTCGTGGACATTCCCCTTCCAAAACGGCGAGAACGGCCGCGGATACAGCCAAAACCACACCGAGGTGGCCGATGACAACCTCTACGACGACTGGAAGGCTGAGCAGCCCAACGACAAGCGACTGCTGAAGACCTACTTCACGAGCCTTGTCAACCCCGCCGACGGACTGACATACCACTACTATTC
>DBQL01000032.1:1222-3428 GCA_002305235.1 Prevotella sp. UBA1395
TGCTCATCAAGGCCGAGGCCCTCGTGCAGCTGGGCCGCAACAGCGAGGCTGCCGCACCGTTCAACCAACTGCGCACCCGCGCCGGACTGGCCACCGTCAGTGCGCCCACCTTCGACCAGATCAAGCGCGAATGGGACTATGAGTTCACCTACGAACAATTCTCGCTTCTCAACTCGTACAGATGGAAAAACTTGGTGTCATCGGTCAAGCAAGTGAGCCATTACAAGCACTTCGCCGACAACTGGGAGAGCCAGCAGACCTTCACTTCTGACCAAAAGGCGTTCTTCACCAAGGTGCACAACCACTTGGTGGCCAAGTATAACAACGTGAAGGGCCGCAACTATCGTCAGCCCATCCCCACCGGCCTGTCGGGCGAAGACCTCGGCATCGCCCAGAACCCGGGCTATTAAGCCTCGGCCGCCAAGGCGGGCAGGCCCCGGTCGCCAACGGCCCTTACAAGGCCGCGACACCGGCGGGCAAGGGCCTCGCAACCCCCGATTTGTAAAAATCATTCATCTATCGTAGCTTCTCCGAGGTCTCCCCATCTACGTTGGAAAATACCGAAAAACGCGGTTTCCAACCCGACGGGGAGACCCTTTTGCTGCCTTCGAGAGTGAGAAAACGGCCTTTTTCTACCGATAGGCGTGATTTTCGCGTCGCCAAAAGATAGCTTTCGCCGAGCGATGAAGCCCTTTTCGCGCCGCGATCAGATAGTAATCGCGAGACGATTGCTATCTTATCGCAAGACCGGTTTTTGTCATCTTTTTACAAGTTGTTGGCACACAGAAACTTCCGAAACGCCCATTTTTCGCCGTTTTTGCGGCCGCAAGCATGGCACACGGGCACGAAAGGCCGCAGAAAAGACGATTCCTCAACATATTTCATCAATAATAAATCATCACCCACCCCATCACTCACACCCGACGCAAAGAGACAAAACGCAGCGACCCTGCAGTGGGAAACCATAATTTTCGTACCTTTGCATACACAGAAACCAACATACAATGACAGAGAAAAAAACAGTTTCGACAGCCGGCCAACAGCGGCAAATGGCCCTTTGGATAGGCGCGCTCATCGTGGGTGCGCTCTTGGGCGTGTTGGGCATTGGTGCCCTCGACCGGCTCATGAACTTCGTGGCCACCGTCTACACCCGCCTCTTCCAGTTTGTGGCCGTGCCCACCATCGTGCTCGCCGTGATCACCACGCTGGCCTCTTTTGGCGAGCAGAAAGACACCGGGCGCATCTTTCGACACGCGGTGACCTACACACTGCTCACCACTTTCGTGGCCGCCCTCGTCGGACTCGCGCTCTATTACATCGTCAGTCCGGGCAACCTGCCGGCCGAGGTGGTGCAGGCGGGCAAGGCAAGCATACCCGTCGACCTCGGCCATGAGACCTATTACGACCACATCCTCGGCGTGATACCCAACAACGTGGTGCGCCCCTTCCTCGATGGCAACGTGCTCTCGCTGCTGCTCATCGCCTTCGCCGTGGGCTTCGCGCTGGCCAAGATGCCGGCCACCGAGCAGAAACAGACACTCATGAAGGGTATCATCGGACTGCAAGACCTGCTCTTCGACCTCATCCGCGGACTGATATGGACGCTGCCGGCGGGCATCGTGGCCTTTGCCGCACAGCTCTCCGCACAGGTGTCGGCCGGCGTGGTGGCCGACTCTCTCGGCAAGTATGTCTTGGTGATCATCGGCGGCAACTTCCTGCAATTCTTCATCGTGCTGCCCCTGTTCCTCCTTGCCCGGGGCCTGAACCCGTGGTACACGCTGCGCCGCATGATGCCCGCCGTGCTCATGGCACTGTTTACCAAAAGCTCGGCCGCCACGCTGCCGGTAACGATGGAGACCGCCGAGAGCCGCCTCGGACTGTCGACCAAGGTGTCGCGATTTGTGTTGCCCATCTGCACCACCATCAACATGAACGGCTGCGCGGCGTTTATCCTCGTCACCTCGCTGTTTCTCATGCAAAACGGTGGCACGCCCATCACCCTCTCCACGGCATTGCTGTGGGTGGTCATCGCCGTGATCTCGGCCGTGGGCAACGCCGGCGTGCCGATGGGATGCTACTTTCTCACCCTCTCGCTCATGACCGGGCAGGGCGCGCCCGTGGGCATCATGGGCATCATCCTGCCCATCTATACCATCATCGACATGATCGAGACGGCCGAGAACGTGTGGTCTGACTCATGCGTGGC
>DBQL01000032.1:3485-8469 GCA_002305235.1 Prevotella sp. UBA1395
TTTTATAGCACTATATAGATAATCCATATCACAATACCGACATCCTCGAAGATTAATCATCGTTTTGTTTGACGGTTTCCTTCTTTTTATTTTCCTTTGCGGTGAAAAGAACCTCAAACACATTAACTGATGATGAAACCTATACTATTCAGCATGATGTTGGCCATGTCGCTGCCCACGATGGGACAGCAAGCAGACATGCCGATAGAGAGCGGGCCCTACGATGCGTCGTGGGAGAGCCTGAGTTCGTGGACATGTCCGCAATGGTTCGAGGATGCCAAGTTTGGCATCTGGGCGCATTGGGGACCGCAGTGTGAGGCCGAGGACGGCGATTGGTACGCCCGTTTCATGTATTACCCAAACACCCAGCAGTGGAATTGGCATACGACGCATTTCGGATCGCCCGCCACCAACGGGCTGAAAGATCTCATTCACGCGTGGAAAGCCGAGAGATGGACACCCGACAGCCTCATCAAACTGTATAAAAGCGCAGGGGCACAGTATTTCATGACCTTGGGTAACCATCATGACAACTTCGACTTGTGGAACTCGCCCTATCAGCAATGGAACTCGGTGAACATGGGTCCGCAACGCGACATCGTGGGCGAATGGAGCCAAGCATGCAAGAAATACGGTTTGCCGATGGGCATAAGCATCCACGCCAGCCACGCATGGACATGGTTAGAGCCGTCGCAACCCTACGACGGCAATCTCACCAAGGAAGACGGCTATGCCCTCAACAGCGACGGAACGGAGAAGTGGTGGAAAGGCTATGACCCCCAAGAGCTATATGCCCAACGCCACCCCCACAGCACCGGATGGGACAACTCGGGAACGATACACTCGCAATGGGGCTGGGGAAACGGCGCGTCGACACCTTCGAGGGAGTATATGCTGAAGCTGCAAAACCGCGTATTGCAGGTGGTCAGAGACTACGACCCCAAGATGCTCTATTTTGACGACACGGTGTTTCCGTTTTACGGGGTGACCGACTCCATCGGGCTCAACATCCTCGCCGACTTCTATAACCACAGCGCCAAGATGAACAATGGCGAGCAGCAGGTGGTGGCAATGGGAAAAATACTGAGCGACGACCAGAAGAAGACGCTGATGTGGGATGTGGAACGGGGCATTCCCGACCGACCGCAAGAACGCCACTGGCAAACCTGCACGTGCATAGGCGACTGGCATTACAACCAAAACACCTATAACAACAACGGGTATAAGAGTGCCGAACAGGTGATTCGAATGCTGGTGGACATTGTCTCGAAAAACGGAAACCTGCTGCTGAGCGTGCCCATCAAGGGCGACGGTACCATCGACGACAAGGAGCTGAAGGTGGTCAACGGCATCAAGGCATGGATGGACGGCAACAAGCAGAGCATCTATGGCACCCGGCCGTGGAAGACTTTCGGCGAAGGACCGCTGGCAGAGGCCGTCAACCCGATGACGGCACAGGGATTCAACGAGAATAACAACTACTCATCCAAGGACGTAAGGTATGTGGAACGCCACGACACGGTGTTTGCCACGATCATGGCATGGCCCACGGCCGGCGAGTATGCAATGAGGTCTTTTGCCGTGACATCACCATATTATAATGGTAAGGTGAGCAAGGTGGAGCTGCTGGGATATGGCGATGTGGGGTTCAGGCAAGAGAGCGACGCGCTGTATATCGACGTTCCGGGCACACGCCCGAATGCCATCGCGCCGGTGTTCCAACTCACCTTTGAACCGGGACTCACCACTTGGCAACGACTGCAGGAACTTATCGGGGTGCTCGACGACAAGGTGACGGCACTGGCTCCGGTAGTGAATTACAACACGGGAAAATACAGTGCGCTGCAGCTCAAAGCCCTGCAAGACGCCATCGCCGAGGCCAAAGCCGTAGGCGAGACAGCCCGAGAGGAAGACCAAACGGCTGCCGTCAACCTGCTGACAACGGCCTATCAGTCGCTGAAAACCAATACCAACAAGGGCGGAACGGCCGACATGAAAGGAGCAACAGACGTGACAACCACCTATCTGAAGGAGGCGGGGGCGTTTGAGCGCGTGGACAACTCCACCTCAAGGTTCTCCACTCCCAAAAACTGGACGGTGGAAAACTTCAAGATTCCGCAAGGCGGCAGCGATGGAACAAAGAACGGCATAGACCGCTATCCGGGTTACAACTGCCTGATGCTTGGGATATGGAACGACCGTCAGAACAATCAGGAGGGCGACATCGCCAATGCGAGGATCTACCAAACGGTGACCCTGCCCAAAGGGAAATATTATTTCGGTGGTGCCTTCGAGACCCATTACAACATCGCCAACGGATATATCTTCGCTGCTTCGGCAACGGAAACGACCGCCACCCTGCCCGACTCGTCGATAGCTTTCTACCCCATCTCGCAAGCGGCAGACGGCACCGAGGCCTATGGCGTGTATTTCACGCTTGACAAGGAACAGCAGGTGCGCTTGGGATTCCAAGCCGACCTGAGTGCCGGCTCATCCACACAGGAGTTCCGGGTGAGAAGCGTGAGACTGTTGAAATACGCGGATTTGACCCTCGCCGACATTGAACAGGAGATCGATGCTGCCACACTGTTGGCCGACGGAGCACTCATCAGCAGGAACACCGGCTATTATTCGCAAGAGGCGGTAGACAAGTTGCGGGCCGAGATCGGCAATGCCCGCAAAATCGACGGGCAGTCGGACTATAACCGGCTCTATGATGCCTACGCCGCTTTGCAGGCTGCCGTCGAGACGTTTGAGCAGAAAGGCAAGAACCCGGGTGGTGAGGGCAACGAGCCGAATACCACGAACCTGACCACGCTGCAACTGGTGGAGGGAAACAATTTCACGCCCGTGGACGGTACAGACGCCACCAAACGATTTGCCGCACCGAAACACTGGACTGTGGAGAATTTCAATATTCCGCAGACAGATGGGTCGGGAACAAAGGCCGGATTAGACAAATTCACGGGCAGCTATGCCCTGATGATGGGACTATGGTATGACCGGAGCCGCAACACGAGCGGCTCATTGGCCGACGCCCGCATCTATCGCAAGGTGTCGCTGGCCAAAGGTAGCTATTATTTCGGGGCTGCCTTTGACAACACTTGGATGCCCGTAAAAGGCTATATCTTCGCCTCGGAACAGCTGGTGGGCACCGGAGAGATGGAGCAAAACACGATTGCCTATTATGATATGGGCAAGTGTACCGTGGACGGGAAATACAACGGCATCTATTTCACGCTCGACCACGATGCTGATGTATATGTGGGCTTTCAGTGTGACCTGCTCCAAGGCAACGAGACACAGGAGTTCAGGGCGAAAGACGTGAAGCTGATACAGTTGCCAACCACGGTGACAGCCATCACGGCAGCAGCGACACTTGGTCGTGATGAGGTTAACGACGGTTTTTATTCCATATCGGGCATCACGCTGCCCGAGGCTCCCTCGAAAGGATGGTATATCCACAAGAGCGGCAGACGAAGCAAGGTGATCTATAAGAAATAAGGCATCTATACATGCTCTCACAACACGAAAACCAAACTATCAAGGAAAATCGAGGCGTTGTCTCCGTGTCTTGCAGGGCACGGGGACAACTGTTTTTATGCGCCGGGAAGATGTGACGAGGATGCGATTTTTGCCGGAGAATCCTTGGAGATGAGCAAGTTTTAGAGTACTTTTGCATCAAACTTATCAGGTCCGCCACGCCGGACCTGAGCACATCAAGAAGCATCATGGATATCAAAGAATTATACCGGCTCTACCTGCAGCATCCGCAGGTAACCACAGACAGTCGTGACTGTCCGGAAGGAAGCATCTTCATCGCGCTGAAAGGCGAGTCGTTCGACGGCAATAAATTTGCCAAAAGCGCCCTCGACAAAGGTTGCAGCTATGCCATTGTGGACGAAAAAGAATACGCAGACCCCGATGACGACCGGTTCATCGTGGTGGACAACTGCCTCGTGACCTATAAGGAACTGGCGCGCGAACATCGCAGACAGTTCAATATCCCGGTGGTGGGCATCACCGGAACAAACGGAAAGACTACCACCAAGGAACTCATTTCGGCCGTGCTCGCCGAGAAATACAAGGTGATGCACACCGAGGGCAACTTCAATAACGATGTGGGTGTGCCCAAGACGCTACTCAGACTCAATGGCGACCACGAGATTGCGGTGGTGGAGATGGGGGCTTCGCACCCCGGCGACATCAAGCAGTTGGTGGACTATGTGGAGCCTACCTGCGGACTGATCACCAACGTAGGCCGTGCCCATCTGCAGGGATTCGGGTCGTTTGAGGGGGTAATGAAGACCAAAGGCGAGTTGTACGACTTCCTGAAAGCACACGGCGCGCTCACGTTTCTCAATACTTCGAACGAACATCTGGTCAAGATGGCCGACGAGAGAGAGATGGAACGCATCATCAGTTACGGTCAGGACGAACAGGCACAGGTGCAAGGAGAGGTGGTGAGCTGCACGCCGACACTGAACCTGAGATGGGGTTCCACGCTCGCCTCCCTGCCTGCCCATGTTGCCGACATGGAGGTATCGACGCACCTCATCGGCGCATACAATATAGATAATGTATTGGCGGCCATCACCATCGGACTGTATTTCGGGGTGTCGCCCACCCAGATTTGCCATGCCTTGGAGTGCTATGTGCCTACAAACAACCGTTCGCAGCTTGACAAGACAGACCACAACTGGCTCATTGTGGATGCCTATAACGCCAATCCCACGAGCATGCTGGCTGCCATCGACAATTTCAAGCGCATAGAAGTGGATTATCCCAAGATGGCCATTCTCGGCGATATGCGTGAGCTTGGCCATGTGAGCGACGAGGAGCACCAGCGTATTGCCGACGAACTGTACACGGCAGGCTTTGACCAAGTGTGGCTCGTGGGTGAGGAATTTGGCAAGACCGATACTCGGTTCCGTAAGTTCAAGGATGTGGAAGAAGTCAAAGCGGCTGTCGCCGCAGAGCGTCC
>DBQL01000032.1:8511-20369 GCA_002305235.1 Prevotella sp. UBA1395
CGTTCATTCACAATTCATCACCCGTTCATTCATAATTCATCACCCGTTCATTCGTCATTCATCACTCGTCACTCCCAATTCCACATTCGTCATTCATCCTTCCGCACTCCTCTTTCGGTGGCGCGACAGATGAATGATGGATGATGGGGGATGTTTGAAAACAAAAAAAAGCCCGGCATCACACGAGGTGAAAACCGGGCCGAATGAAAGGAGGAAGTGGTACCTCTTGGAGTCGAACCAAGGACACATGGATTTTCAGTCCATTGCTCTACCACCTGAGCTAAGGTACCATTTGTTGGTTTGCGGGTGCAAAGGTAGCGTTTTTATGTTGAACCTACAAATTTTTTTACGAAAAAATGTTCCCGTTTCAGAAAAAAGGTGTATCTTTGCACCGTCTTTAAGAAACGAGATCAATCGTCAAGGTTCTGAAGATGCTTATCGGGATGTAGCGCAGTTGGTAGCGCACTACGTTCGGGACGTAGGGGTCGGGCGTTCGAGTCGCCTCATCCCGACCAGCAAAAAGAGGTTGCTCAAGGCAACCTCTTTTTATTTTTATCAAGCCGTCACAATGTTTTCACTGTGACGTAACATTGTGTTCACCGTGACGTATCACGGTTTTCACTTCTTCGAGGCACTGTTTTCGATTCACCGTCTCAATGATGTTTTGCTTCCATCATCCGATACCCTGTGCCGTTTCCCATACCCATTCCTTTGGGTATGAAAGTCGACGGCCGTTTGTGTGGCTGCTGTTTCACAGCGGCCCGAAGGCTCCTGTCGCGGGCATGGCAACCCGATCGTCCATACGTCAATAGTTGCCGCTTATGTCTATAATGGCTTCTATATCCTCAGGATTGATGTCGCCGGTAACCAAAATGCCCGTACAATCATCCTCATCACTTACCAATAACACGACCTCTTCTATGTATCGCACCCCTCTTTTGACCAAAACGAGCATATTATCCTTGTCGTCTTTCACACGGGTAAACTCCTCATAGCCATACTTACTCAGGTTGATGATCTTCTTGGCAAAGCCCTTTCGGATGCCTTTACGGCAGTCATCGAGAGTGAGTACCTTCAACGATTTCACCTCTTGCAAGAGTGCTTTCATGTTGTTCTCCTTTATCATTTGGGCGGCAATGGACATCTGGGCACGGGGAACACTGATAAATCGGGCTTTCTTCTCGTTCTTGTAATCGTCAAAAACAGCATGTGCCGACTGGCCGAAGACCCATTGGGCGGTCACGACAAGCATGAGGGTGAGCAAAAATTTCTTCATCTTGGTAATTTGTCTTAAAAAGTTACGTATGGTGTCAATCGCTGAATGTCCTTGGGCGAAAAGTCCTTCAGCAACCTCAACTCATCCAAACTCTTGAGCGATCCGCGCAAACGGCGGTAGTCGGTGATAGCCTTTGCCTGATAATAATTGATGTAAGGATGCCGCTTCAGCTCATTGAGTTTTAATTGGTTGACGTTGATTTTACGAATATTGTTACTCAAGATGAAGAAAAAAATGGCCTCCTCCGGGAAATCTTCAATCTCCCGGAGTTGTTCCGGGGAATAATATCCGCCGAGCCGTTCACGGTATGCGACAACGCGCTTGGCAAAATAAGGTCCGATGCCGGGCACACGTTGGAGCGCCGAGGTGTCGGCGGTGTTGAGGTCGATACGCTCCGCGGGCTTGAGCTTCGCGGGATAATGGTGCGTGGTATCGTGCGGAATACGCTCGGCAGGCGTATATAATTCGGCAGCCGGGGCATAGTCACGGCTGATGCGAATGTAGGGTTCAAGCTCCCGATACTGTTTTTGCGTGAGTCCATAGAGCCGCGCAAAGTCGATGGGACGACGATAAACGCCTCCCGCCGCACGATATTTGTAGATGTTTCTCACTTGCCACGGCTGCAGTCCGAGACGCAGAAACGTCGTGCTGTCAGCCGTGTTGGGGTCGAAAACAAAGCGCTCGGGCATTTGCGTCGGTACTTGATAGTAAGGCTGTGAGGATGATGCGGAATAGCGTGGAGATGGCTGTCTGCCCACCGCCACGCTATCCTTAGCCTCCAAGGGCAGTACGTCGTCTTCGCCTCCGAGCCATATCAGGGCGGCAGTGGAGACCAAGGCTATCGACAGGAAAGTGAGCAGTACGACACGGTCTGATCGGTTGAAATATAAGAAATCGCGCAGTTTCATCTTAAATAATGCCCATCTGATGCAAGAACACGGCGGTGATACAAAGCGGAGAGATAAAGCGTATGAGGAAAAGCCACAGTCGGTAGAAAGCCACAGAGACTGTTCCCCAATTGGTGAACTCATCTTTCACAACCTTTTGTGGCACCACCCAGCCGAGGAAGATGCAGGTCATGAACGCCCCGAAGGGCAGAAGAATATTGGAAGTGAGATAATCACAGCAGTCGAGAAAGCTTTTTCCAAAGAGCGAAAGGTCTGCCGCACCCATCGAAAGCGAGCACACGATGCCGATGAGAATGGCACAAACGCTCTCGATGACAGCCCCTTTCTTGCGCGAGATATGCAGTTCCTCGAAGAACATGGCGGTGCCTATCTCGTGCATGGAGATGGTAGAGGTAAGGGCTGCAAGCACCAACAGCGCATAGAACAGGATGCCCACCACATAGCCTAAGGCCGGTGTGAACGCCTGTTGGAAAACATTTGGAAGGGTGATGAATATGAGCGACGGACCGCTGTCAGGGTTCACTCCCACGGAGAAAGCGGCCGGAAAAATCATCAGTCCGGCCAAGATGGCCACCACAGAATCCAATAACGCGATCTGCCCGGCCGACTTCAGGAGATTGGTTTGCCGACTGAAATACGAGGCGTATGTGCACAGACATGCCGTGCCCAAGGACAAGGAGAAGAACGCCTGACCCAAGGAGTCGAGGAAAACACTTTGGGTTACCTTGCTGAAATCGGGCTTAAACAGGAATTCCACGCCCTTCATACTTCCGGGAAGCATACATGAAGCTGTCACGATGACGATCAGCAACACAAACAATGCGGGCATGAGCATGTTGCTAAACTTCTCTATCCCACCGCGCACACCACGGATCACGATGAGATGTGTGATGACGATGAAGATCACCGTCCATATCAACGGCCGGACGGGATCGGACGAGAAGTTTTGGAAATAAACGGTGACCGCCTGACTGTCACCCTTGATTTGTCCGAAAACAGAGGCCACGAGATACTGCATGCACCATCCGGCGATGACCGAATAAAATCCCAAGATGATCATAGACGTAATGGCACCGATATATCCCAACAGTGCCCACCACCGGCCTCCCAGCTGGTAATAGGCCCGCGCAGCATTAGCGGCGCCATGCCGACCGATAATAAACTCGGCTATCATTCCGGGTATTCCCAAAATCAAAATGCACCCGAAATAAAGCAAAATAAAGGCCGCACCCCCGTCCTGACCGGTCATATAGGGAAACCGCCATATATTACCCAGTCCGACAGCAGACCCCGCCGTGGCAAGGATAACGCCTATCTTTGTACCAAAATTACTGCGTTCGGCCATAGCATCAAATCACATTAAACTGATGAAGGAATATGCTCAAGATGGCTAACGGGCAAACGTAGCGCACCAAGAAGACAAAAATGCCAAAGAAACGACCGCTCAACGTTCCCCAGTTGGTAAACTCGTCCCTGACGGTCTGTAGCGGGACGAACCATCCCAAGAACACGCATGTGAGGAATCCACCGACGGGAAGGAATATTTGTCCGGTCACAAAGTCGAACACATCGAACAGCGATTTGCTACCCACCGACAAATAATTCATGTCGCCCAACGACAGGGAACAGAACGCTCCGATGACGAATGTGGTAACGGTGACGATCACAGCACCTTTCTTACGCGACAGCTGGAACTCCTCATAGAAGAATGAAGTGCTCACCTCGTGGAGCGAGATGAGTGAAGTGAGGGCCGCCAACGACAGCAGAACATAGAACATGAGCGACACGATCCAGCCCATGACGGGCATGCCCGAAAACGCCTGACTGAACACATTGGGCAGCGTAATGAAGATGAGCGAAGGCCCACTGTCGGGATTTACGCCCACAGAGAATGCCGCGGGGAATATCATCAGTCCGGCGAGAATGGCCACGATGCTGTCTACCACAGACACTTGGATGGCCGATTGCAACAGGTTTGTCTGCCGGGTGTAATAGGAAGCATACGTGCTTATACATCCCATCGCGATGCTGAGCGAATAGAACGATTGTCCCAGCGCACCGAGAAACACCCCTTTGTCCAACTTGCTGAAGTCGGGTTTGAACAAGAATTCTATGCCCCTTTCGGCTCCGGGCAACAGGCACGACGCCACCACAATGACCAACAACAGGATGAAGAGCGTGGGCATCATCAGTTTGGAGGCTTTCTCAATGCCACCCCTTACGCCATGAATGATGACATAATGAGTGAGCAGCAATATGGCCGCCAGCCAGAAAACCGGCCGTATGGGGTCTGTCGAGAATGTCTGGAAATAGCCCCTTACATAGTCGGGATTACCATGAAGCTCACCCATGACTGACGCGTAGATATATTGCAGGCACCACCCCGACACCACACCGTAATAGCCCGTGATGAGAAATCCGGTGATCACGCCGAGCAATCCCACATACTTCCACGCCTTGCCGCCACCCATCTTGGAGTATGCCCGGTAGGTGTTGGCCGCTCCATGCCGCCCGATGATAAACTCAGCGATCATGCAAGGAATGCCCAATAACAACACACACGCCACGTACACCAAGATGAATGCCGCGCCGCCGTTCTCGCCGGTCATGTATGGAAAGCGCCACACGTTACCCAAACCCACCGCACCGCCGGCCGTGGCCAAGATCATACCCAGCTTGCTTCCAAAGCTCGCTCTTTCTTCAGACATATCAGAATATTTATTGATTTGGTTGCAAAAGTATAAAAAAATATCTACTTTTGCACTCAAATGAAAGCAAAAAACAATCCCCTCCTATATTTTGTCAAGACCTATCCGTGGTCTTGCCTGTGTGTGCTGTGTATTTGGATACTGTGCCTCATCCCCATCCCCGACACTCCGTTGAGCCAAATCAATCTCATGGACAAATGGACACATTTTGTGATGTTTGGCGGCCTTTGCGTGCTGCTTTGGGTGGAATACGGACTGAAGCATCGGCAGATAGATCGGCAAAAGACCTTTTTCTATGCCTTTCTCACCCCGATACTATTAGGCGCACTGGTGGAAATCGTTCAGGCCACGTGCACCGGTGGCAACAGGAGCGGCGACCCCTTAGACTTCCTTGCCGATGTCGTCGGGGTGGTCTTGGGTACAGTCATCGGTATTCCGCTGGCACTGATTCTTTCCAAGCGGAATAAGGATTCGTAAGCAAGTTGGAATTATAGAAGTGGGCATCGCCCGTCACCTCAGGCCCGATGAAGTCGGGCTTGATATAGTTTTCGCGCTCATCCGACAGTTCTACCTCGGCCATCACCAATCCATCGTTGTCGCCATGAAACTCATCGACCTCGAAAACATGGTCGCCACTCCTGACGAGATAGCGGTGCTTGTCGATCACACCACCCTTGCANNCCCCCGTTCACGCTGCGGCTCTTGATGGTGAGAAAGGCTTGCTCGTCTCTCACCCTGACACGCACCGTCGCACCATCGGCAGGAATATATCCCTGCCGGATATGGCTCGAGGCGTAAGCGGCGCGCCGATAAGCGCCGCCTCGCCTGACAAGGAATTTTCGCTCTATCTCTAAGCCACTCATTCCACAACCGTCATCGACCAGATCATGTAGATGACCGCTAAGGCTATCAATCCGATGAAGATGTACTTCACAACCCTATCGGCAGTGGTCTTCTGCCTGATCTCCCGATTTTCCTTTTTCACGCTCTTGGCTGTCTGATTCACCTCGTGGGCAGCCACATGCTTGGCTTGCTTCTTGTCGCTCATAACATTTCAAATTAGCAGGTTATACTTTAGGTTTCCTATCATTAGATGTTTTCTTCGTCGTTAACCGGGAATTCCATGAGGTAGGCCTTGATAAACTCGTCTATCTTTCCGTCCATCACGCCATCCACATCCGAGGTTTGATATCCCGTGCGATGGTCTTTCACACGGCGGTCGTCAAACACATAACTGCGGATTTGGCTGCCCCACTCTATCTTTTTCTTCCCCGCCTCGATCTTGGCCTGTGCCTCCATGCGCTTCTTCATGGCGCGGTCATAGAGCTGACTGCGCAAGAGCAGCATGGCCTTTTCCTTGTTCTTGGGCTGGTCGCGGGTCTCGGTATTCTCGATGAGGATTTCTTCTTTCTCGCCCGTATCGGGGTCTTCGTACTGATAGCGGAGGCGTACTCCCGACTCCACCTTATTCACGTTCTGCCCGCCGGCACCACTCGACCGGAAGGTATCCCAGCTCACCTTGGCCGGGTCGACATACACCTCGATCGTATCGTCGACCAATGGCGAGACAAAGACGCTGGCAAAACTCGTCATGCGCTTGCCCTGAGCGTTATACGGCGACACCCTCACGAGACGGTGTACACCATTCTCGCTCTTGAGATAACCGTATGCAAACTCGCCACCCTCGATGGTCATCGTGACGCTTTTGATACCGGCCTCGTCGCCGTCTTGCATGTCGGTGATGGTCACTTTGTACCCGTGGGCCTCACACCAACGCATATACATACGCATGAGCATGCTGGCCCAGTCCTGACTCTCGGTACCGCCGGCACCCGAATTGATCTTCAGCACAGCCTCCATCGGGTCTTCCTCCTGACGGAGCATGTTACGCAACTCCAGCTCTTCGATGGCATTCACCGCCTTGGCATAGTCGTCGTCGACCTCTTCTTCGGTCACCAATTCCTCCTTATAATACTCAAAGGCCAACTGCAACTCGTCGGCATACTGCCTCACCTCATTATATCCGGTGAGCCATTTCTCGATGCCTTTCACCTTCTTCATCTGCGCCTCGGCGCGCTTGGGGTCTTCCCAGAAGTCGGGAGCCTGTGTTCGCAGCTGCTCCTCTTCAAACTCTATCTTCTTTTGGTCGATATTAAGATACCTGTGGAGCTTCTCTGTTCGCTCCAGCACGTCTTTCAATTGATCTGATGTTATCATCGTTTATTGCTTGCTGTTTTGTGGGAATCCAAGAAATTTAAGGAGTTGGAGAAGTTAGAAACAATGGTTTCATTCGGGAGCATCCACATACTTTTCCGCGCTGTGGCATGCTTCCCCCAACCTCATTGGCCTCTTCACCTCCCTCTCATCTCCTTCTATTCCTCATACATCTTATCGATGATTTCCTTGTAATTCTTATAGATTATGGGGCGTCGCATTTTCAAGGTATTGGTCAATTCGCCCGATTCCATCGAGAAATGGTGGGGCAACAGTGCAATGCGCTTGATTTGCTCGTAGTGGGCCAGCCCCTGTTGCAGCATGCCCACACGCTCCATCATCATGGCCCGTACCTTCTCGTTGGCACACAAGTCCTCACGTGTCTCAAACCCGACACCGTTGTCGCGCGCCCAGTCTTCTACCATCCGGAACTCGGGCACGACCAATGCCGACACGAATTTACGCTGGTCGGCCACCACCGCCACTTGGTCGATGAACTTGTCTACAAGCAGCAGCGACTCAATCATCTGCGGTGCAATATACTTGCCGTTGCTGGTTTTGAAGAGGTCTTTGATACGCTCCTTGAGAAACAGCTCGCCGTCTTGCAGGTAGCCGCAGTCGCCGGTATGGAAGAATCCGTCCTTGTCGAAAGCCTCGGCATTGAGCAGGTCACGCTTGTAATAACCTTTGGTGATGGTCGGACCCTTCAGGAGAATCTCGTCATTGTCACCGATCTTGATCTCCAATCCGCTGATGGGGCGGCCCACCGACCCAATGGTGTACTTCTCGCCGATATGGTCACACGACACGGTGGCCAAGCTCTCGGTAAGCCCGTATCCCACAACCATCGTAATACCGATGGAATGGACAAATTCCTCCACTTCGGAAGACACGTACGAACCGGCCGTGGGAAAGAAGTGCGGATTGTCAAGTCCGAGCTGTTTGCGTACCAAACTGAGCACCGAAGCGTTCATCAACTTATACTCCATCGCAAGCCCCAACGGCGGTCGCCTGCCGTTGGCGAGATACTCGATGTTGTGCCGGCGACCCACCTTGAGGGCATGCCTGAACAACTTCTGCTGCACGGCGCCGGCCTTGTCGATCTTGTCGTTCACCGCCTGATAGACCTTCTCCCAAAACCTCGGCACGCTCGACATGCAGGTGGGATGGGTCTCACACATCGACTCCTGTATCTCGTGCGGATAGGTGTTGATGATGAGCTGCGCGCCATTGGCCAGCACCAAGTAAGTCCACGCGCGCTCAAAGATGTGGGTGAAAGGCAGGAAGCTGATCACACGGTCTTTCTCTCCCACCGGCACACACTCGCTGTTGGCATCCATCGCGGCCTGATACTGCCCGTAGGTGAGCATCACTCCCTTGCTGTCGCCGGTCGTACCGCTGGTATAGAGTATGTTGCACAGGTCGTCGGCATTAGCCTCGGCCCATCGCTTCTCCACTTCGGTCTGCCGCGGCAGGTCTTCGCCGAGCTTGAGGAAATCGTCGAAATACAACGCGTTGGGGTCGTGGGTGCTGATACGCACGCTGTCATCGAAGATGATGATGCGTTCCAACGACGGGCAGAGCGCGAAGATACGGTGGGCCTTGTCATACTGTTCCTGCTCGCCGACAAAGATGAATCTCACCTGCGCGTCGTTGACTATGAACTGTATTTGCTGCTCGGAGCTTGTGGCATAGAAGGGTACCGAGCAGGCGCGAATGCCGTAAGCGCCGAAGTCGGTGTACAGATATTGTATGCAATTCTGCGCGAACACGGCTATGTTTTCCTGCGGCTTGATTCCGAGATTAAGCATGGCATTGCTCACCTGCCTGACTCGAAGGGAGAACTGGTTCCACGAAACGGTTTTCCACTTCAGACTCCCAAAGCTGCGAAAGGTCAACGCCGGGCGCGACCCATACTTCTTGGCCTGTTCATGAATAAGTACTGAGTAATGACTTTTGTTCTGCATAAGCTTTGGGTTTTTATATATGCAAAGATAAATAATATTAAGATAGCAAACAAGAATATCGGCCTTTTTCTACCGAAATTTGGCCTGTTTGAAACCCGAAACCCGTCGGCGACTGTCTCTACGCTACGTCAGCACACTGTATCATCCGACCCGGATGCTGCTGTGAACAGTCGTTCTGCCGTGGCCGACATGGCATCATCGCAAACGTTTCTGTGTGTGATCGCGCGCGTCTTTTTATGCCCGCAAACTTGTCGCATACCCTAAAAAACACTATTTTTGCACTATGAAACAGATAGATTTTTACACCCGTGAGGCTGTCGACCTGCTCGGCAGGCTCATCGCCACGCCGTCTACGAGCCGCGACGAGCGTGATGCGGCCGACATCATGGAGCAGACCTTGCAGGGCTACGGCTTTACCGTCAGTCGCGAGACCAACAACGTTTGGGCTGTCGACCCGGCCTACGACGACAGCCGTCCCACCGTGTTGCTCAACGCACACATAGACACGGTGAAACCGGTAAAAACGTGGACCAAAGACCCCTACACCCCACTCATCGAGGGCGACCGTCTCTATGGGCTGGGCAGCAACGACTGCGGGGGAGGACTGGTGACACTTTTGCAGGTGTTCAGGTATTTTTGCCACGACCGCGTCATTCCCTCGCGGTCGTTCAATCTCATCTTTCTCGCCTCTGCCGAAGAAGAGGTCTCCGGCCCCGACGGGATCGTGAGAGCCTTGCCGCTGCTTCCCCGTGTCGATGTGGCCATCGTGGGAGAGCCTACGGGAATGCAGCCGGCCATCGCCGAAAAAGGACTCATGGTGTTAGACCTCATTGCCCACGGCAAGAGCGGCCATGCCGCGAGAAACGAGGGGGTGAACGCCATCTATGAGGCCTTGGACGACATGCGATGGATTCGCGATTTTTCATTCCCCAAGGTAAGCAAACTCCTCGGACCGGTCAAGATGACTCTCACCGTGGTCAATGCGGGCACGCAGCACAACGTCATACCCGACACTTGCACGATGCTGGTAGACATACGGTCGAACGAGTTCTATACCAACGAGGAAATCTACAACATTGTTTGCGAGCATGTGCGCAGCGAAGTGAAAGCCCATTCCTTCCGCCTCCACTCTTCGCGCATAGACCCTTCGCACCCGCTGGTGCGGCGATGCGAGGCATTGGGCATGGTGCCTTACGGGTCGCCCACGCTGAGCGACCAAGCCCTCATGCCGTTTCCATCGTTCAAGCTCGGGCCGGGCGAGTCGGCAAGGTCGCACAGTGCCGATGAATTCGTGCAAATTGGCGAATTGAGACAGGCCCTTGAGCAATATGTGGCACTATTGACCGATATCGACATCACTTAGCGGTGACCATGTCGATATGGGCTTTTGTGCCCCCCGGCATCCTGTCGGCAACGGTGGGAAATATTGTGGCGACCAGCTCTCCAAGGACTGTCACGATATGAATTTGTCAAAAAAAGAGTAAGGATTTTAACACTTGGAAAATCTCAATCCGGATCGATCTCACGTGGGTTTTGGCCCGATTCAACCGTCCCGGACATGGTTTTCCATCATATAAGGGTAGATTTCACCCTGCCTAAAATGCCTTTTCACGTTGCGAATGGGGCGATTTGGCCACGCGATTGCTATCTTTTCGACTTGCGATGGGATAGTAATCGCAACTCCAAACGCGACCATCATGACACAGAAACGATCTCGAAAAAGACAACACATTGATTCACAACAAAATACAAAACATCGTCATTTTGGGCGTATTTGCAACAAAGTCAGGTCTCGCCGGAAAATAATCGAAAATGGCGAATGGCTTTGTCAATATTGTTTCCCGTCATTTTTCTCGCGTCATCGGCATCGTTTGCCCATCGTTACCGGTGCATCGAGTCGTGAGTTGTACGCCTTGCGCTACGTGTAGAACGCCATACCGCACCCAAGGCAGTACCGAAAGCCAATCCGGAGCGACAGCCTTGCCCGGCCTGACAAAGCATACAGGCACAAAAAAAAGCCATTTCATCGGATGAACATAAGGTTTCATTCACGATGAAATGGCTATTTGGGGTCGATAAATTCCATGCGGTCAGACCATCATCGGCGCAGCCAAGCCTCCGGGTTCAGCTTGGTTCGCTCTTTCCTCAACTGGAATTGCAGGATGTTGTCAGAGCCGACAGCGCCGAGCACCTGACCCGTATTCACTTTCTGCCCGCGCGACACGCTCACCGAGCGAAGGTTGCAATACACGGAGATATAGGCACCGTGGCGCACCATCACCACCATGCTACCGCCGTAACCCAATATGGCACTCACCTCGCCGTCATACACCGAGCGGGCCTGACAGCCGTTGCCTCCCATGATGTTGATGCCTTTGTTGTCGAGCGTAACACCCTTGAGCCCATCGACATTGTATCTGCCATAATGGCTCACTATCTTGTAATTGCCGGTGATGGGCATGGGCAGACGCCCGCGGTTGGCCTCAAAGCCATTGTTCATCATACGGTCTACGGTCGAGAATTTCTCGGCTTCGGCGGCATCCTCCTTGGCCTCGGCAATCTCTTTTTTGGCCCTCGCCGCATCGGCTTCTTCCTTGCGTTCGGCGGCCATTCGCTGCGACTGGGCCTCGCGGGCGGCCTGCTCGGTGGCTAATTTGCGGGCCTCAGCCTCCTTGGCGGCATTCTCGGCAGCAGCGGCTTTGGCAGCCAACTCACGGGCAGCAGCCTGCTGGGCGGCGCGCTCGTTGGCCGCAACTTGCTCCGCGGCCTTCTTGCGGGCGGCAGC
>DBQL01000100.1 GCA_002305235.1 Prevotella sp. UBA1395
GTCTTTCTCGATCAGGCAGACGGCGTAAGCGGCAATGCCTTCTTCCCTGCCCACAAAGCCCATACGCTCGGATGTGGTGGCCTTGATGCTGATTTGGTCTGTGTCGCAGCCTATCACCGCGGCCATACACGACTGCATCGCCGGGATGTGCGGGTTGAGTTTCGGATGCTCGGCGCATACCGTGGCATCGATATTCACCGGTCGGTAGCCCTTGGTGGCTATGAGATCGATGGTCTTGCGAAGGATAATCTTGCTGTCCATATCGAGGGTTTCGTCGCTCGTGTCGGGGAAATGATACCCTATATCACGCATGTTGGCTGCCCCGAGAAGGGCATCACAGATGGCGTGTATCAATACGTCGGCATCGCTATGGCCCAGCAATCCCACGGTGTGTGCTATCTTGATTCCGCCCAAATACAGGTCGCGACCCTCCGCCAAACGGTGCACGTCGTAGCCCATTCCTATTCGTGTTGACATAGATAATATAATGTTATATTGGTCGTCGCGCCTTAAATTCCGCCCCATGAGGTCGGAAGACTGAGTCGTGCCCATTGCGTTGACTCAGGCATTCGGGCATTTCTGTCGCGGCATTCCATGTTGGTTTTACCTTCTGTTGAACAAATCCTTGATACCGTCCATATCGAAGCTCAGGGTGAATCGCAGCGTTTGGTCGAGCGGATTGCTCTTCGCCGTGGCGATAACATACCCCGCATCGAGTGAGAACACGTTCATCTTGAAGCCCGCGCCCACCGTGAAATACTTGCGGTTACCCTTGTTGGCCGCCTCGTGATGATAGCCGGCACGCAGCGAGAACTGGTCATGGTAAGTATATTCGGCACCCAGACTCCATTGGATCTCTTGCATTTCCTCCTTGAATCCGCCCGGAGCGTCGCTGAAACTCTTGAACATTCCGCTGATCGAGGAGATGTCATAATACTTCTTTTGCACGTAGTCGATATAGTCGTTGTAATCGCCTTTCTTCGGGTCCTCATTATATTGCGTCTCCGACGGATAAGTAGGCACGAGCAGTTTGTTGGCATCAGCGGCGATGGTAAAGCGGTTAAACTCGTCGACCGGCACCATGAGCGAGGCACCCAGACGCAGGTTTGTGGGAATGAACTCACTGTTATCGTCGCCTCCGAAGTTAATCTTACTACCTATGTTTGAGATGTTCAGACCCAGTCCCAACTGGCATTCGCGGTCGCCAATGTTGATGTAATTCTGGTAGTAGGCGGCGATATCGGCGGCAAAAGCCGATCCCGGCGACGTGTCATTGGTATAGTCATAGGTCAGGTCGGAGTAGATCCAGCGCACCGCCGCGGCAATGGAGAACTTCTCGCTGAGCATCAATGAATAGGCCACATCAAACGACATCTCGTACGGATTGATCGTCATCGCGTCGGTAGCGCTGAGGTCTGAGCTTGTCATGACTTCTCCCAGCGAGAAATATCTCAATGATCCCGACACCGCACTGTAATCTCCTATGCGGTAATATCCGGCCAGATAGGCCAAGTCCATGTCGTTAACGAGCTGTCGAAGCCACGGAGTATAGTTCAGGGCCACGCCCGCCCGGCTGATGGTGAAGGGGTATTTGGCAGGATTCCAATACTGTGATACCACGTCGGGATCGGTAGCCACGCCCACGTCTCCCATACCCGCGGCGCGGGCATCGGGGGCGATTGTCTGCGAGGTTACGGAGGCATTGACCGGGTTGAAGATGCTCTGCTTATCGTCGGCAGCCACATTTGCCGTGGCCAGCATGGCCATGCCGGTAGCGCATATTCTTGAGATGATGTTCATTTGCTGTAATAATTTCTTCTGAATTAACGCCTTGCGGGGTCTAAATATTGCTTATGACGATCAATTTCTTGGCTTTGGTGGCCTCCACACTGCCGTCTGATGCCACTCTCACGCGGTAGAGATACACTCCTGTCTGCAGTTTCTTGCCGTTGTCGGCAGTAAGGTTCCAGTCGACGGTATAGGCTCCCGCGGTCGATATTCCGCTTTCGCTGTGGGTCCAAAGCAGTCGTCCGGAGGTGTCGAAAACATCGATGGTGACATCCGTCTGACTACCGTTCATGTCGTGATTGATGATGAATGTGGTGGATGTAGAGGCCGGATTGATAGACACGTCGGCACTGTATATGGTCGGAGTGAGTGCTTTGACCACGGTGAAGTCGAGCTTCACGGTCGTCGCGTTGTTCTGAATGTCCCACGCCCTGAACTGCAATGTGTGCCTGCCTGGCTCCAGTTCGGGTATGCTGTAATACGTCGTGCCCGAGGTATAGGTGCCGAAGTCATAACTGAAATGCTCGTTCAGCGTGTATGTTTTCGTCGCGTCGCCGTCGATGATGAGCTGCAGGTCATGGCCGATGCCGTTTCCCGTGGCGTTGATTCCGTCGTCATCCCTGATCTGTGCGACAAAATACGGAGTGGTGTTCACGTTGCCTCCATTCTGAAATTCGGGCGTGTTGAGGTAGCAATATATCTTCGGTCCCACCGAGTCGACAGCCGTTTCGCTCGACCCACCCACGAGAAAGTCCGAGCAATAGCCGTTGACCGACAGTGTATGGTCGTTGTTCACGGCAAAGAAATTCATCATTCCCTCGGCGTCGGCATAGTTGATATCCATCGGCACGGCAAACCTGAGGTCGAACTTTCCGTTCCTCACGCTGTCACTGCCATGATATAATGTGTTGGTGCGATCATAGAAAGTGAGTGGCCATGAGGTCTCCGCACTGGCATTCATCTTGCACGTGATGAGCTGCCTTGAGTCGCGCACCACGGCCGTAATCACACCCCGGAAGTCGGCCGCGCCATCGATATGTCCCACCACGCGTGCCACGCTGCCGGCTCGAAGCGTGGCCTTAGAGGTGCCCGACAGTGGCATGCCGTTGATCGAATCGATGACAATCTGCTGTCGTGAGAGGTTCAAGGCCAGCGCAGGGTCTCCGAGAAGAGAGTATTGCAACTTGTTGGTGGTGAGGTCAGAGCCGTTGATGATCATCAGGTTCTTGGCCAGTCGCTGTGCCTCGCCCATCGTCACGGCCTCGCCGTTGTTGTCTCTGCTGAGCACGTATCGCATGTAGGCCATGTTGATGAGCTTGTTATAATTGGAGTAAACCGTGCGTGTGGTGCCGAAGAAAGCCACCGCACCGCCGTTGGGATTGAGCATGGCGGTCTCGCCGATGTTCTGCTCCACGCCGTCGAAAGCCATGATGTCGCATGACGCGGTGATCCACAACGGCAGGTTCTTGTTGGTGAATGTCTCGAAATCTTCCAGTTTAAGCACTGCCTCATGCGATATCCAGTCGGCCCGCCCATGCCCCGCATAGTCCATGATGAGTGCCCCGGCGGCCTGCTGTTGCTTGATGAGGCTGCTCACTTCGGGGTATCGGTGCCCGGTGATGGTCGTCTCTTGGTTGTACGCATCCCACAGCACTTTCTTGGAAAGGTAGCCCGGGTAACGTGCCATGATGTCTTCGGCGGCATCGTCAAGGTCTTTCATGTGAATGTTTCCGTTGCCGTCATCGCCCATGAACATGATGGTGTTCTGCCATGCCCCGGCATTGGCGTTCAGGGCATAGTTCACGGTTTTGTCGACCATCACTTTCGCCTCGGCCTCGGTGGTCACCGGAAATCGGCCCACGGCAAGGTCGAGCTTGTCGGTCCTCAGGGGGTTGGCGCCCTCGCCATCGTCGAGATAGGCAAAGAAACCGTCATCGACATAGCAGGTGATCTCGTTGAAAGAGTTCTCGCTTTCAAAGCAGAGCAGGTAGTCGTCGGGGTCGAGTGCGCGGCATTCGGCGGTGAGCATGCGGTTGTCCCACACGCAATCGCCCATGAGCAGCAGATACCGCGGCATGTCCTTGTCGGTCTCGGCGCGGTCGTAGAGCATTTTCATGTACCGGCGATAGGCATTGGCATCGGGCGTGCCGCTCGAGAACTCGTTGTAGAGTTCGTCTGCCGGCACGATGTTTACCCGCAGCGCATGGCGCGCGGCATGGAAGTCGGCGAGCCGTCGGGCCTGTGCCAAGAGTTTCTGCGAGGTGGGTATGATGATCACCATGTCGGCCTGCGGGTCGGCATGTCGGTCCTGATTGGTGATGTTATAGACATATTCCGGCGATGGGAACGTGCCGTCGAGGGCGGGTGCGGGTGCAGCCTTGGGCCATGTCATCGATACGTAGTCGAGGCGCAGCGGTCCCCCCGATACAGCCTCGATCTTCACCGTATCGGTGGCGTGCAGGCCCTTGATGATGTATGTGCCGGTCCGTTCGTTGCCCTTGTCATACTCTCCGAGCGAGATGGCAAGGCGTCCCAGCACCGAGTCGTTGATTGCGATTTGTGCCACCGATGCTGTTCCTGCCGACACGTTGACCGACAGTGTGCCGGTGGTCGAGCCGCTGCGGTTGGCAACAATCACCCGTTTGGTCTTGCCCACGGCGATCTGCTCGGTGTCGAAAAGGTTTCTGCCGCCATGATACCAGCTATACCCGTCGACCTCGTAGAGCGAGTGATAATCGTCTGTCGAGGGGTAGAACGCGTTGAGAAACGCCGTCGAATCGACCGTTGCCGGGTCGCCGTCGGTCTGTGTGATGAAGTAGTAGCCGTAGTCGGAATAAGGGTTTCGGGTGCGCCGTGTGGCGGTGTTGCTGCTCCAGCTCACCGGTCCGCGGGCATAAAACAGTCGGTTGCCGTTCACCGTGCACGTGGGCACCTCCTTCAAGTCGTCGAGATTGACGAGGTCGGCGGCATTGAGTTTCTCATTTTGCAGGTTGCCGCCATAGCCATAGACTTTCACTTTGGCAAGGTCGGTGAATCCCGCCTTGCGGATGAGCGCGTCGGTGAGGCGGTACACCCCCGATGCCGGCACCCGTATCTTGGCCCATGTTCCCGAGGCGAGCACCGAGTGGTCGGCATAGCGTGCCGATGCCGTGGTGGCGCGGGTCAGTGCCTTGGCCCGGCTCACGGTGGTGCCGGCGGCCTTGGAGTCGACCTTGAGCATGAAACTCACCAGCAGCCGATAGCACCCGTCGCGATAGACCACCGGGCAGAAGCCCATCTGCAATGCCGCCCGTTTGCGGTCCATCACGATGTCGTGCGACACCGTGGGCAGGGCGGGCATACTGTCGGTTGACAGCCGGCGAAAGTTCAGGATGTCTGTCGCCGTCATGTCGATAAACTCGGGATAGAGTATCGAGACCGTGTAGAGCGAGTCTTGATAGTCGCCCTCGAGCGGCATGGCATAGCCAAACCGGGGCATCACGCTGTCCACCCTCACCTGATCATAGGTGAGGTTGAAGAATCGTTGCGCCTGAATGGCGGAAGCGATGCACAGGGCAGTCAGCAGTGTCCATGTTCGGAGTGGTATGGTCATGATGGTCTGTGTGGAGTTAAGGGTGTGTGAATAGAGGTAATGGCCCGACGCCGAGGCGTGGCGATGCCGGTCGCATGGCGGTGTGCCGGTCATTTGCAACGGAAGTCGAGCACCTTCCGATCTTCAAGATAGCCCTCAAGATGGTCGTCGATCTGCACCGGTCCAACACCCGCGGGGGTGCCCGTAAAGAGAATGTCGCCGGTCTTGAGCGTATAGAACCGACTGATGTAGGCGATGATCTCGTCGATGCGGTAGAGCATGTCGGCCGTCGAAGCCTCCTGCACCGTGCGCCCGTTGATGTCGAGCCGGAACCGCAACCGCTGCACGTCGAGGAATTTTTCCTTGGGTATCCACTCGCCGATACAGGCCGCGCCGTCGAAGCCCTTGGCCACATCCCACGGGTGTCCGTGGGCGATGAGCTTGCGCTGCAGGTCGCGGGCGGTGAAGTCGATGCCCACCGTCACCGCGTCATAATAGCGTGGGGCGAAGCGCTCGGATACCGTCTTGCCCAACTTGCAGATGCGCACCACCACCTCGGTCTCATACTCTATCCGCCCCATGTCGTCGGGGATGAAGAAGGGTTTGTGGTCTTTGAGCAGGCTCGAGTCGGCCTTGAGAAAGATCACCGGCTCTTCTGTTTTTAATAACGTGCCATGCATCTCTTTATTGTGCAGGGCGTAGTTCATGCCGATGGCAAATATCTTCATTGTTTGAATGCTGTTTGGTCTATTCTTCTGCAAATATACGAAACTGTCGGCACAATTTGTTTTCGCGGGGCAAAAAATGCGTGGTGCCGACCCGTGCCTACTGTCATCACGGGGTGTGCACGATGAGGTGGTGTAAGGATTATTCGTAAAAATAAAAGTCGCTGAAAAATGATGGCTCGTGAAGAAAACCCTCTTTTCGGGTCGACAAAACCTTGATTTTTCTGTCGTTTCAATGCGAAAAGGGCTTTTTTCATTTTTTT
>DBQL01000052.1:0-1235 GCA_002305235.1 Prevotella sp. UBA1395
GTATCCATTGTCGACTCCAAGATGTCAGAGTAGATATTGGTCGTCTCGCGTGCCTGTGTCATCTCGATGTTGACATCTTCGATGAGGTCGGCATCCAACTCATCGACTTGCAGCTTGAATTTCAGTTTCTGGAGCAGGTTCTCGTTGCCGCGGATGGAGGTGATGAAGTAGGTGAGCGAGTCTTGCAGGCGCGACAGTCCGATAAGGCTTTCGTTGTTCACCTCGTTGTCGAGGTTGTGCTTGGCCTTCTCGATGAGGGCGTTGATCTGCTTGAGTCGTTTCAGATACCACACCGCACTGGAGAGGAACAGTCGGAAGGTCATATCCACATAGTCGGTGAATCCCTCGCCGCGCTTTTGCTGAAAGCTCACGAAGTCGATCATCATGTTCGTCTCATAGAAGCACACCGTGATGGTCACGTCGCGCTTGTGGATGATGCCCAAGGGCACGGTGGAATAGGGTGTGCGGCTTCGTATCTCCTTGACGTAGGGGATACGGAGGATGATGAGCATCCAACCGTCGTCGTACTCATAGCGGGCACGCTCGTCGGTATCGCTCACGTCGCTGAAAAAATAGTCGGGTATGTTGAATCGTTCAACCAGCTCTCGCTGGTCTTCATCTGTGGGGCAGGTAACCTGAATCCAGCAGTTGGGCTGCCATTCGGGGATTGATTTCAGGTTCTTCTCAATGTTCCAGTATGTTCTCATTGTAGCTAATCTCCGTGAATAAAACTTTTGTGGGGATTAGCTCGCCGAGCTTAATCCTCACGCTTGCATTTGTAGTTTTCCGCGTGATAATCGTCCATATAAAAAATTGAAAATTGGTTTGCGTCTGCAAAATTAGTGAAAATATACCGCAAGTGCAAGCGTTAGACGTTATTTTTTTGCCTTGCCGCCTTGGCGATACGATGACAAGCGGCTCGCGGCGGCATGCTGCGGGGGCGGTGACGCCCTGTGACCGACGGGCCGGAAATGATTGATGAAAAACCTTTAAGAATGGGCGTTTCTCCCGTGTTTTTTTGCCATCGGCCCTCCCACGGGGCGAAAATACGGGAAAAATGAGGGTTTTTCAATCTGTTGATACACAGTGATTTGTAAAATATTGACAAATGATGGCGTTGCGAATAGATAGCAATCGCGTCGCGATTGCTATCTATTCGCAACACGAAACGGCCTCATTCGGACAACGGAAAGATAGCTTTGGCGCGGCGATGGAGACGCGAAAAAGATGAAAAC
>DBQL01000052.1:1277-4299 GCA_002305235.1 Prevotella sp. UBA1395
CGGCACGATGCAAAACACCCACCCATGAGGCTCATGGGTGGGTGTGTGGGGTGTGGTTTCGGGTGGGCGATGCCCGGTTATTTCACGGGTGCCTGCTCGAGTATGGCGGTAAGCAGGTTCCAGAACGGCTCGACCGTGGCAATCTCGCAACGCTCGGTGGCCGTGTGCGGGCTGCGGATGGTGGGTCCAAGGCTCATCACGTCCATGTGGGGATACTTGCCCAAGATGATAGAGCACTCCAGTCCGGCGTGGTCTACCTGCACGGTGACCTCCTCGCCCGTCTGCTCCTTGTAGATCTTCTCGGCCAGTCGCAGTATCTCGCTGTCGGGGTTGGGATCCCATCCACCGTAGCTTCCGGCAAACTCCACCTTCATGCCGGCCATGTTGAAGCAGCTTTGGAGCTGTGTGGCAACCACCTCTTTCATGTCTTCGCGACTCGAGCGGGCCAATATCTTGATGGCCGCCTTGCCACCCTCGATGTCGATGATGGCGAGGTTGCTCGAGGTCTCCACCACGTCGGGATAGGCCGGAATCATGCGCACCACGCCGTTGTGGCAGGCATAGATGGCCTCAACGAGATTGTCTTGGATCTCCTCGGGCACCAGTGTGGCGGGGTTTTCCACGTCTTGTGCCAATACCTCGATATTGTGCTCGATGGTCTTATATTCATCATTGAGAGCGTTGCAGTGCTCCTCGGCGAGCGATTTCAGCGCGTCCACATTGGCTTGGGGCAGGGCGAGCACCACCTCGGCCTTGAAGGGGATGGCGTTGCGCATGTTGCCGCCGTGCCATGCAGCCAGTCGGGCATCGAGGTTGGCGATGGCCTTGTAGACCAGTCGCACCATCTCCTTGTTGGCATTGCCGCGTCCCTCGTGAATCTCCAGTCCCGAGTGGCCTCCGCGCAGTCCCTTGAGGGTGATGCGCACGGCGGCTTCTTGGTCGTTCTCCACCTCCTGATACTCCATCGTGGCCGTTACGTCGATGCCTCCGGCCGAGCCGATGACAAACTTGCCCCATGTCTCGGAGTCGAGGTTCAGCAGTATGTCGGCCTGCAGCTCGCCGCTCGGAAGCTCGTTGGCACCAAACATGCCGGTCTCCTCGTCGCGTGTGATGAGGCCTTCGATGGGTCCGTGTTTCAGGGTCTTGTCTTCCATGATGGCCATGATG
Source organism: Prevotella sp. UBA1395 (assembly GCA_002305235.1). Classification (GTDB taxonomy): domain Bacteria; phylum Bacteroidota; class Bacteroidia; order Bacteroidales; family Bacteroidaceae; genus Prevotella. The sequence goes on from DBQL01000052.1 coordinate 2,445, forward strand.
GCTGCCACTCCCATGCCGTTGTCAGAGCCGAGGGTGGTATTGTTGGCATAGACCCAGCCGTCGCGAATGACGGTTTCGATGGGGTCGGTCTCAAAGTTATGCTTGCTGTCGGGGGCCTTCTGGGGCACCATGTCCATGTGCGACTGCATCACAACCGTCTTTCTATTTTCGTATCCCGGGGTGGCTTCCTTGCGCATCACGATGTTGCCGGCAGGGTCTTTGAATGCCTCCACGCCGGCGCGTGCGGCAAAGTCGAGGAGGAACTGCTGTATTTTCTCGGTGTGTCCCGACGGGCGCGGGATCTGTGTCAGGGCATGGAAGTTGCGCCATACGGCGGCAGGACTTAATTGAAGGATTTCGCTCATAACGGATTAAATTTAATAGTTAAAAGATGTCTGTTGTATGCGCTTGCCGGTGAAATAGAGTGCTATCCAGCCGTAAATGCCGAGGAGCACCACCAGCAAGGTTTGAATGCTGTGTACGATGAGTACGAAGTAGAGGGCGTCGTTGGATGCCACGCCATAGAGAATGAGCATGGTCTTCACCGCGAAATGCCACGGGCCAGCACCATTGGGCGTAGGCACGATGACGGCAATCGACCCCACGATGAAGGTCACGATGGCACTGTCGAACCCGAGGTGCGACGTGGCCTCGAAACAAAAGAACGTGAGATAATAGTGCAGGAAATAACTGGCCCAGATGGCAAGGGTGTAAAAGGCGAAGAGCGGGGGATTGCTGACATGCCTCACCGAGAGCACGCCTTCGAACAAAGAGTGCACCATGCTTTTCACCTTATTATATATAGAGAGTCTGCGCAGCAGGAAATAGCACAGGATGAGCACGGCAATGGCACACGCTGCGGTGACAAGCCATCCCGTGGAGGAGAAGTTCACGAAGATTTGGTCGAGTCGTGTGCCGGTCTTTTGGAAAAACTTATCGAAGACGGCAAACTGCGAAAGCAGGGTCAGGGCGATGATGGTCAGCACGAGAAGCGAGTCTATGGCCCGCTCGGTAACCACCGTTCCGAGTGCCTTGGGGAATGCCACGTTGTCCCAACGCCTCAACACTCCGCAACGCGCAAACTCGCCCACGCGGGGTATCAGCAGGCTCGCGGCGTAAGAAAGAAAAACGGAGTTGACGGCCACCGAGGTGCGGGGGTGCTCGCCAACAGGCTCCAAGGCCTGTTTCCAACGCCATCCGCGAAAGGCCTGCGCGAGAATCCCGAAGGGGAACGACAACAGCATCCACCACCAGTTCATCTCGTTGAGCATCACCTGTTCGACGCGTTTGAAGTCGAAATCGCGATACATCCAATACAGGATGGCACTGCCAAGACACAGCGATAGCGCGATGTTGAATATGTTGTTGAAGCTCTTTTTCGTTTCCATTGATTTGACAAAGACGGCACTGGCAATGGCTCTGAACACCCGAGGCGGTGCGCCCGACAGTGGCCTATATACTGCAAAGATAGTGCAATTAGATAGAAAACCAAAGGTTTTCAATGATTTTTACAACCTTTTTGCAATGCCCCGAATTACCCTTATGGCAGGTTGACCAAGGTCAATCGGTTTGACTTTAATCAATAAAAGTAGGGGTCGGGGCATGTTTTCGGTCGTTTTGTTTGCGCACACAAATATTTCGCCGTATCTTTGCATCGACAAAAGACAACAAGTAGTTAAATAAAGATTGAGCCACAAAGGGTGGCTAAGGATAACAAAAATTTAGAGAAAGGAAAAAATTATGAGTATGATCACATTTATCACAGTAGCGATTGTAGCTTTCGTAGGTGCTTCAGCATTGGCCCTGACAATGGATAAATTTGTAGAAGGCAACAAGTAAACCGATGGGTTTACAC
>DBQL01000052.1:4321-7534 GCA_002305235.1 Prevotella sp. UBA1395
CGACACAAATCTTCCGTGTGGCGGAATGTTTGTGGTTTATTTTTCGTATTTTTGTGCCACATTAACAGGCATACCGCATGAAGAAAGTAAAGCCAAAAAAGAATCTGGGCCAGCATTTCCTGACCGACCTGAACATTGCCAAGCGCATTGCCGATACGGTGGATGCCTGCCCTGATATTCCTGTGCTGGAGATCGGACCGGGGATGGGAGTGCTCACCCAATACCTTGTGGAGAAACCCCGTGAGGTAAAAGCGGTCGAGATAGACAGTGAGAGTGTGGAGTATTTGCACGCCACCTTCCCCAAGCTCAGAGACCGCATCATTGGCGAAGACTTTCTGCGCATGAACCTCAATGACTTGTTCGACGGCAAGCCATTCGTGCTCACCGGCAATTATCCTTACGACATCTCGTCGCAGATTTTTTTCAAGATGCTCGACTATAAGGACCTCATTCCCTGTTGCACGGGGATGATTCAGCGCGAGGTGGCGCAACGTATGGCATCGGCACCGGGCAGCAAGGCTTACGGCATTCTGAGTGTGATGATTCAGGCTTGGTATGACGTGGAATACCTGTTCACGGTCGATGAGGGTGTGTTCAACCCTCCACCCAAGGTGAAAAGCGCGGTCATCCGTATGACACGCAACCATGTGGAGAGGCTCGATTGTGACGAGTCGCTGTTCAAACGGGTGGTCAAGACGGTGTTCAACCAGCGCAGAAAGATGCTGCGCGTGTCGTTAAGGCAGCTCTTTGCCAAAGACCAACTGCCCTCACCGGAGTTTTTCGCGCAGCCCGTCATGACACGGCGCCCCGAGCAACTCAGCATAGACGAGTTTGTAGAACTGACCAATATGGTGGAGAAGGTGATGCCATCCGATTAAGAGGTGATATATTATATGGTGGAAAAAAACGATTACCGACTGCTCGTGCGGCAGATCACGGAACTGATTCAGGGTGAGAACGATGAGGCTGCAGTGCTCTCTAATGTGGCCGCGGCATTGCACGACGCCTTCTCCGAGAGATTTTTCTGGGTGGGATTCTATCGTGTCAAGGATGGCGAACTGCTGTTGGGACCATTCCAAGGACCCGTGGCATGCTATCATATCGGGTTTGGAAAGGGAGTCTGCGGTACGGCATGGCAGCGCGCCGAGACCGTCATCGTACCCGACGTGGAGCAGTTTCCGGGGCACATCGCGTGCAGCAGCCTGTCGCGATCGGAGATTGTGGTGCCTGTCATCGGAGGCGATGGCGAGGTGAAGGGAGTGCTCGACATTGACAGTAGGCAGCTTGATGCCTTTGACGATAGTGACCGATGGGGCTTGGAACAGGTGGCCGACGCGGTGGCCCGACAGCTCTATACATGAGCCGTCGGGTGATGATGCCCGGCGTAAAGTATTTTTTCGGGCAAAAGGTTGCGCCGTCAGAAAAATCTTTCTAAATTTGTACACAGGAATGTTAATATAATAAAGATATGATAGATGTTAAGCAAACATTGAAGAGTGCCGAAGACAAGATGGTCAAAGGCGCTAAGTTTTTAGAGGAAGAACTGGCCCGAATCCGTGCCGGAAGAGCCAATGTGGCCATCCTCGATGGTGTTCGTGTCACCGCCTATGGACAGACCGTGCCTCTCAATCAGGTGGCCAATGTTTCGGTTGCCGATGCCCGTACCATTACCATCAGGCCTTGGGACCGCAAGCAGATACATGACATCGAGAAGGGAATCATGGACAGCGATGTGGGTATCACACCCGAAAACAACGGTGAAATGGTTGTCTTGCATCTGCCACAGCCCACTGAGGAGCGCAGAAAAGAACTGGTGAAACAGTGTAACAAGATAGGCGAACAGGCCAAAGTTCAGGTGAGAAACATCCGTGCCGACTATAAGGAGAAACTGAAAAAAGCCATCAAAGACGGTCTCTCCGAGGACTTGGAGAAAGACGCCGAGAACGATCTGCAGAAACTTCACGATAAGTATATCAAGGAGATTGAAACCACTTTGGCCAACAAACAAAAAGAAATCATGACCGTTTAGGTAATGTATCATGCATAATTCATAATGCATAATTGGCTGCACGGTATTGCGCGGGCAGCCGGTTATGCATTTAGTTTTGCTGCCTTGTTGCCGTCCCGATACCTTGAATGATACGGCATTGCGTCACTGCGAAGCTGTGCCGGATGGGTAGTTATGCATTATGCATTGTGAATTATGAATAAAATATGCGTGGAACAGTTATCAAAAATACCGGTTCTTGGTATTCTGTCAAGACCGATGAAGGCCCTGTTGTAGAAAGCAAAATCAAGGGAAATTTCCGCCTGAAGGGCATTCGGAGCACCAATCCGGTGGCTGTCGGCGATCGCGTTGAGATTGTAACCAATGCCGAGGGCACGGCTTTCATCGTGGAGATAGAAGACCGAAAGAACTATATCATCCGCAAATCGCAGAACCTTTCCAAGCAAAGTCACATCCTTGCGGCTAATGTAGACCAAGCGTTCTTGGTCGTTACCGTCAACCATCCACAGACTTCTACCACGTTTATCGACCGGTTTTTAGCCTCGGCCGAGGCTTATCGGGTGCCTGTTTGCTTGATATTCAACAAGACAGACCTATACGATGATGACGAGATGAGGTATCTCCATGCCCTTGTCAACCTCTACGAGACGGTGGGATACGAGTGCCATCAGGTCTGTGCCTCATCGCCCGAGGGGCAGTATGGAGAACCTTTGGATCGGCTTCTGCCTTTGATGCGTGACAAGGTGACATTGTTGGCGGGCAACAGTGGAGTAGGGAAGTCGACCATGATCAATCATTTTATCCCTCATGCCGAGGCTCGGGTGGCCGAGATCAGTGAAGCCCACGACACGGGAATGCATACCACGACGTTCTCGGAGATGCTCTCGCTTCCCGGCGGTGGCTATCTCATCGACACCCCGGGCATCAAGGGATTCGGTACGTTTGATATGGAACCGGAAGAGATAACAAGCTATTTCAAGGAGATATTCCTGTTTTCCAAGGACTGCCGTTTCAACAATTGCACGCACACTCACGAGCCCGGTTGTGCCGTGTTGAGGGCTTTGGAGGATCATTATATCGCCCCGTCGCGTTACGAGAGCTATCTCGGGATGCTGAAAGACAAGGATGAAGGGAAGTATAGAGAGGGATATTGATGCGGCAAGCGCAATATCAATTTTAGGCGGCCTTATCGCCGACTCATGGGG
>DBQL01000084.1:0-162 GCA_002305235.1 Prevotella sp. UBA1395
CCACACCGTCTTTTCTTGGGAAAGATAATGGTATGTGGGTTTTTTGTTGTACCTTTGCAGTCAAATTCACAATTATTTAATAAGGTAACAGAAATCAATGATTACAGTGACAAATCTCGCCATTCAGTTTGGCAAGAGAGTTCTTTATAAGGATGTCAACAT
>DBQL01000084.1:265-406 GCA_002305235.1 Prevotella sp. UBA1395
GACCACTTCAAATATGACGCTTTCAGCGTGATGGACACGGTACTGATGGGTTATGACAAGCTCTGGAGCAACATGAAAGAGCGCGAGGCTCTCTATGCCAAGGCCGAGATGACCGACGAGGACGGCACGCGCGCCGCCGAA
>DBQL01000084.1:535-810 GCA_002305235.1 Prevotella sp. UBA1395
GATGAGCCTACCAACGACCTCGACTTGGATACCGTGGAGTGGTTGGAGGAGTATCTCGGCGAGATCGATGAAAGTCAGACCGTGCTCGTGGTGAGCCACGACCGCCACTTCCTCGATGCCGTGAGCACGCAGACCATCGATATCGATTTTGGCAAGGTGACCGTGTTCTCGGGTAACTACAGTTTCTGGTACGAGAGTTCGCAGCTGGCTCTTCGTCAGGCCCAGAACCAAAAAATGAAAGCCGAGGAGAAGAAAAAACAGCTGGAAGAGTTTAT
>DBQL01000084.1:948-10602 GCA_002305235.1 Prevotella sp. UBA1395
CCCAAGGCCATGACTGCCCTTTTCGAGATTATCAACGAGAACAGGCAGGCCGACGCGGGTACGTTCAAGTGGGGCGTGACCATCACCACGGCCTATCTCCCACTCGACAACACCAAATTCTTCGACACAGACCTTAACCTTGTCGACTGGCTCAGCCAGTACGGCCCGGGCAACGAGGTGGCCATGAAGGCCTATCTCGGGCGCATGCTGTTCAAACAGGAAGAGGTGGAGAAGGCCGTCAACGTGCTCTCGGGAGGCGAGAAGATGCGCTGCATGATCGCGCGCATGCAGTTGCAGAATGCCAACTGCCTCATCCTCGACACCCCGACAAACCACCTCGACCTTGAGAGCATTCAGGCTTTCAACAACAATCTTGTTCTTTTCAAGGGCAATATCCTGTTCTCCAGCCACGACCATGAGTTCATACGTACCGTGGCCGACCGCATCATCGAACTGACACCCAATGGCACCATCGACAAGATGATGCCCTACGACGAGTATATACACGACGAGCAGATCAAGGAACAGAAACTCAAGATGTATAACAAATAGCATCTTACGGTAATCCGACAGACAAAGACGACAGCCAACAACTGTCGTCTTTTATCGTGGCATGCTTTTTGCTAATCAACCAATAAAAACAGATATTGATCATTATGGCAGATAACAAACAAGAAGATTTGAACGCAAAGATGGAGGAGGAGAACCTGAAGACAGCGGGAAACGCTGACAGTCAGTCGGAAACAACCCCTGAAACGGCTCCCGCAGACCATGCCGAGACCGGCGAGGCAGAGGATGCCGAGGGTGTGGATGTGGCCCAAGACGAGCTGCAGCCCGACCCTTTGGAGGAGGCCCAACGACAGATTGAGGTGCTCAAGGACCAGTTTCTGCGTACCGTGGCAGAGTTTGAGAATTTCAAGAAACGCACTGTCAAGGAGAAATCCGAGCTGATGCAGAATGGCGGTTCGAGAACGGTGGTGGCCATTCTGCCCATTCTCGACGACATGGAGCGTGCCTTGGCCGACAAGAGTGAAGACCCCACGGCCATACGCGAGGGCATGAACATGATCTTCAAGAAGTTCCTCCACGCGCTCGAGGGCCTTGGAGTGAAGAAGATCAATGCCTTGGACGAAGACTTCGACACCGACTATCACGAGGCCGTGGCGATGGTGCCGGGCATGGGTGATGACAAGAAAGGCAAGGTGATAGACTGTCTGCAGACCGGCTATACGATGAATGACAAGGTGATTCGGCATGCCAAAGTGGCCGTTGCCCAGTAAGACAACACATACGTATCAATATTTTCTCAAGAACAATTCAACAGATGGCAGAGAAAAGAGATTATTACGAGGTATTAGGCATTAGCAAGGGTGCTTCTGAAGATGAGATCAAGAAGGCCTATCGCAAGATGGCCATCAAATATCATCCCGACCGCAATCCCGGTAACAAGGAGGCGGAAGAGAAGTTTAAGGAGGCTGCCGAGGCTTACGAGGTGCTGCACGATCCGCAGAAACGCCAGCAATATGACCAGTTCGGATTCAACGGGCCGCAGGCCGGAGGATTCGGTGGTTTTGGCGGCGGCGGTATGGATATGGACGACATCTTCTCGATGTTTGGCGATATCTTTGGCGGTCATAGCGGTGGTTTCGGGGGCTTTGGAGGCTTCGGCGGAGACCGCGGTGGCAGCCAAAAGAGGGTTTATCGCGGTAGCGACCTGCGCCTGAAGGTGAAACTGTCGCTGCAAGACGTGGCGAGTGGAGTGACCAAGAAGTTCAAGGTTCGCAAGGATGTGACCTGCCATCACTGTCACGGCACAGGGGCCGAGGGTGGTTCTCAGCCCGAAACTTGTCCCACGTGCCACGGCGCCGGCGTGGTGAACCGCACGGTACGGTCGGTGTTTGGCATGATGTCCACACAGTCGGAGTGCCCCACTTGTCATGGCGAAGGCACCATCATTAAGGACAAATGCAAGGAGTGCGGAGGCTCGGGCACGGTCAAAGGAGAGGATGTCGTGGAGATCAATATCCCCGCGGGAGTCGAGGAAGGTATGGTCATCAACGTGAACGGAAAGGGCAATGCCGGTCCGCGCAACGGTATCAACGGTGACATTCAAGTGATCATCGAGGAGGAAAAGAACGACACTTTCATCCGCGACAGACAAGATGTGATTTACAATCTGTTGCTCGACTTCCCCACTGCGACGCTCGGAGGCGAGGTGGAAATACCTACCATCGACGGCAAACGGGTGAGGCTCAAAGTGGATGCAGGCACGCAGCCCGGCAAAAGCGTCAGACTTCGCGGCAAGGGTTTGCCCGCGGTGCAGGGCTATGGACACGGCATGGGAGACCTGATCGTCAATATGAGTGTCTATGTTCCCAAGACATTGAGCAAGGATGAGCGCAAGGCCGTGGAGGCCTTCAAGGGCAGTTCCAACTTCCAAGGAGACAATTCCACCAAGAAGAGCATCTTCGAGAAATTTAGAAACTACTTTAATTAAATAGGGCGAAAGGGTTAAATGTGAGTGCGTCATTGCTCCTCCGTTTAACCTTTTCTCTTCATTCTCACCTTCTTATCTACCGATCATGACCATGACTTATCAGGAAACCGTCACCTATCTCTTCAATAGCTACCCGGTATTTGAACATGTCGGGGGGAGCGCCTATAAGGAAGGGCTGTACAACAGTCATGCCTTGGACGAGCATTTCGGTCATCCGCATCGAAGCTACAAGACCATACACGTTGCCGGAACCAACGGCAAGGGGTCGTGTTCGCACACCCTTGCGGCAGTATTGCAGAGCGCGGGCTATCGCGTAGGCCTTTACACCTCGCCGCATCTGGTGGACTTCAGAGAGCGGATCAAGGTGAACGGCACACCCATCAGCGAACAGCGGGTGATCGACTTCGTGGAATCGGAGCGTGAAAACTTTGAACCCCTGCATCCGTCGTTCTTTGAACTGACCACAGCGATGGCGTTTCTCTATTTCAAGGAGCAGCAAGTCGATGTGGCTGTCATAGAGGTTGGCTTGGGCGGCAGGCTCGATTGTACCAACATCATCACCCCCATCCTGTCGGTGATCACCAATATCAGCTTTGACCATACGCAGTTTTTGGGCAACACTTTGGCCAAAATCGCGTACGAAAAGGCAGGTATCATCAAGGAAGGAGTACCGGTAGTGGTTGGCGAGACAACCGAAGAGACCCGCCCCGTGTTCGTTCAGACGGCACGTGAGAGGCATGCTCCGCTCGTCATGGCAGAGGACTGCCGTGAGGTGAGCGGTGCGTCGGCAAGTGCTTACGGTGGCCGCGACTACCAAACGAAAGGCTATGGCATATTGCATGGCGCATTGGGCGGCGACTATCAGGATAAGAATGCCAACACCATTTTAACCGCTATCGACGTGCTCAAGGGCGAAACAGACTGCCATAAAGCCCCGTCGCACGAGCAACGCAATGCGACGACGGTCGACAGGAACAATGGAATGACAACTGCGCAAGGCGTGGTCGATGACGCGTCTCATAATCCTGCCCCATTCTTGCGCATCATGCCGGAGCATGTCAGGGAAGGTTTTGAGAGGGTTTGCGAACTCACCGGCCTGACAGGAAGATGGCAGACCTTGAGAAAAAAACCTCTCGTCATCTGCGATACAGGGCATAACGTAGGTGGGTGGAACTATCTCTCCCGACAGATCAAGCACCGGTCGTGCACCCAATTAAGAATGGTATTCGGGATGGTTGACGACAAGGATGTCGACGGAGTGATGCGTCTTCTGCCCGAAAACGCCATCTATTATTGGACCCAAGCACAGTCCAAGCGCGCGCTGCCGGCATCTGTTATCGCCGAAAAGGGTATGCGCCACCGGCTCCAAGGACAAGTCTTTGACTCAGTGGCCGATGCCTATCATGCCGCGATACACGACGCGCAGCCCGACGATTTCATTTTCATCGGAGGCTCAAGCTATATTGTTGCGGATTTATTGGCATTAAATGATTTTTAACATTAGGCCCTTTATAATTTTCAAGTTTTAGTTTGTAATTATCGTTTTAATTTATTTACTTTGCAGAAACGAATTATAACTAAAAACTTATTTTTATGAATAACACAGCTGAAACAGAAAATGTCTGTGGCCTGAAACGTGAAGATTTCCAGACCACTATCAATGGAAAAAAGACAGATCTTTTCATCCTGAAGAATAAAGCCGGCAATGAAGTGGCCATCACCAACTTCGGTGGAGCACTGGTTGCCATCATGGTGCCCGACAAAAACGGCCATTTAGCCAACGTCATTCAGGGCCATGACAACATTCAAGATGTTATTAATTCGCCGGAACCCTATCTTTCTCGCCTCATCGGTCGATTTGGAAACCGCATCGCCAAGGGCAAGTTCACCCTGCACGGAAAGGAGTATTACGTGCCGGTGAACAATGGTCCCAACGCGCTTCACGGCGGATTGAAGGGATTCAACGCCCGTGTCTGGGACCCGGAGCTGATGAACGACCACACCTTGGTGCTCCATTATGTGGCGGCATACGGTGAGGAGGGCTATTCGGGCGAACTGAAAACCACCGTGGTCTATACGTGGACCGACGACAACGAGTTGCAGATCGACTACCTTGCATGCACCAACAAGAAGACCATCATCAACCTCACGAGCCACGGTTACTTCTCTTTGGCAGGCATTGCCAACCCCACTCCCACCATCGACAGCTTGATTTGCCAAATCAATGCCGATTTCTATCTGCCCATCGACAACACGTCTATCCCCACCGGCGAAATACGTTTCGTGTCGGGAACACCGTTCGATTTCAAAACTCCCAAACCATTGGGGCAGGACATCGACGCCGACGACGAGCAGATCAAGAATGGTGCAGGCTATGACCATTGCTTCGTCTTGAACAAGAAAGAGGAAGGCGAGCTGAGCTTTGCGGCTAAGATTACCGAACCGACAAGCGGCCGAACAATGGAAGTCTACACCACGGAGCCGGGCGTACAGGTATATACCGACAACTGGGCCGACGGCTACAAAGGGCAGCATGGGGCCACATTCCCCCGCCGTTCAGCCGTTTGTTTCGAGTGCCAACACTTCCCCGACTCACCCAACAGACCTTATTTCCCGTCGGTAGTACTCGACCCGGGGGAGCAATATAAACAAAGAACTATTTACCGTTTCGGCGTAGAGTAACAGCCGAGCCAATCATAAGGGAGGGATTATAAGCAGTCGGGCAACTGTTTATACTCCGTCCCTTATTTGCCTTTTCATTGAAATGAATCAATCAATTAATAATAACAATGGAAAATAATCCCACAACTCAGAGACCGAACTATACGTTCGCACTCATCGTAGTGTTTATCGTGTGCTTCCTCATCGGATTTATCACAACGATGAACAACTCCATGATCTCATTCTGTACGAAAGCCTTTGACCTTTCAGCCCAGCAGGGACAGTATGTCAACACGGCCTTCTATGGTGCCTATCTGCTCAGTATCCCGTTTGCCATGCTGATGAATAAGATTGGCTACAAGGGCACGTTGATTTTAGGATTGACAGTAGCCGGTGTCGGCTTCGTCATCAATTCATTCGGCATTCAGTCGGCCATCGCCGCCCAAGCCAATGTTTACACGGTGTTCCTGTTATCCATGTGCCTCGTGGCATGCGGTGTTGTGATGCTGCAAAACGTCGCCAACCCTTACGTCATGGTCTTGGGCAGCCCCGAAAAGGGCGCTTTCCGCATGACGTTGAGCCAGGCCTTGAACTCCGTGGCCACCACCCTCGCCCCGCTGTTCATCACATACGTGATCATCAAAGACCAAGCTCCTACTCCGGATGCTGTGCCCGGCCCGTTCCTCGGACTTGGTGTTTTCACTCTGATTATCTGTCTGATCTTGGTCTTCCTCAAGCTCCCGAGAATCGACGAGGCCAAGCAAGCCGCCGAGTCGGGTGTGCAACAACAGTACAAGAGCAGCGTGTTCAAGTATACACACGTATGGCTTGGTGCCCTCGCCATCTTCATGTATATGGGCGTGGAAATCGGCGTGCCCTCGATGCTGCCCTATAAGTTCAAGTCGATGCCGGAATATGCCGACAACTATGCCTCCGTGGCCACATCGTTCTTGGCCTTCTATTGGGGTGGCATGATGGTGGGCCGATTTCTCGGCGCAGCCATTCTCGCCAAGTTTGAGCCGCGCAAACTGCTCTCCGCCTGTTTGCTGTTGGGTGCCGCCTGCATCGCCCTTTCGATCGTATTGCCCGGCATGACAGGTATCTATGCCATGCTGGCCGCCGGCCTTTTCCACTCCGTGATGTGGCCGTTGATCTTCAACCTTGGTCTTCAGGAGCTTGGTCCTCACACCAAGACAGCCACCGGCGTGATCAATACGGGTGTGATCGGTGCCGCATTGCTCATGCCTCTGCTGGGTATCATCGTCGATGCCACGGGTGTCGTGATTGCCACTTTCTGCCTGTTCATCTTCTATGCATACATCATCTGGTTCTGCAATTGGGGTTCCAAGATCGGACTGAGCGGAAAATAAACCATGACTTATCAACTTTTTAAAATATAACGACTATGGATATAGAATTTGTAAGAAGTCGCTTTATCAAGCATTTTGACGGCAAGACCGGCAATGTTTACGCCTCACCGGGCCGTATCAACCTCATTGGTGAGCATACAGACTACAACGGTGGGTTTGTTTTCCCGGGCGCAGTGGAGCAAGGCATCATGGCAGAACTCCGTCTCAACGGCCAGAAGACCTGCAACGTGTACTCCATCGACCTCAAGGACATGGCTCATTTCGAGATTGACGACCCCAAGGGTCCGTCGGCAACGTGGGCCAGATACATCTTCGGTGTGGTACAGGAGATGCGTGCACTCGGCGTAGACGTGAAACCTTTCAACGCCGCTTTTGCCGGCGACGTGCCCCTTGGAGCAGGTATGTCTTCGAGCGCCGCGCTCGAGAGTTGCTTCGCCTTTGCCCTCAACGACCTGTTTGGCGACAACAAGGTGTCCAAGTGGGATATGGTACTGGCCGGTCAGGCCACCGAGCACAAGTATGTCGGCGTGAACTGTGGCATCATGGACCAGTTTGCCTCTGTCTTCGGCCAGAAGGGCAAGCTGATGCGTCTCGACTGTCGCAGTCGCGAGTTTGAGTACTATCCGTTCAACCCGCAGGGCTACAAGCTCGTGTTGCTCAACTCCAAGGTAAAGCACGAATTGGTGGGTTCGCCCTATAACGACCGCCGCAACTCTTGTGAGAACGTGGTGAAAGTACTTGGCGAGCATTTCCCCGACAAGCGTTTCGAGACCCTTCGCGATGCCGACTGGGACGAGTTGGAGGCTGTAAAATCCAAGGTTAGCGCCGAGGATTACACCCGTGCCCACTTCGTGTTGGGCGAGAAAGACCGCGTGCTCGCCGTTTGTGACGCTTTGGAAAAGGGCGACTACGAGACCGTGGGCAAGAAGATGTATGAGACACACTACGGCTTAAGCAAGGAATATGAGGTGAGCTGCGAAGAGCTTGACTTCCTTAACGACCTCGCCAAAGAAAACGGTGTGACCGGAAGCCGTATCATGGGCGGTGGCTTTGGAGGCTGCACGATCAACTTAGTCAAGGACGAAGTCTATGACAAGTTTATTGCGGAGGCCAAAGAGAAGTTCAGTGCCAAGTACGGACACGAGCCTGCCGTGATCAACGTGGTGATCGGCGACGGCTCCCGCAAGATATGCTGATCGCGGCACAGCCAATGTGACGACGGTTCTTATTGGCCCGCATCTAACTCAAACCAACCCCACCAAGCAATCACAACTTGGTGGGGTTTGCTTTTCTAATATACGCGATGACGTTTTCGCGGCACAACAACATAGCACGATTCGTGCCGAAACCGGGAATCGGCACCCGAATATTCATTCACAATCCGGATAATACTTTTCCATCTCATCAATCTTCAATCAGAACGAAAACCGATGGCATCCATCATGTCATCCATCAACACCCTATTCTTAAGAATCACTCTATATAAAACAAAACAAGTTTCTTGAAATCAGAAAATTACAACACGTCAAACAGAATAATAATTTCTTCGTTTTCAAAGTTCTATTTCATGCGTTTGCGATAGCTATCTAATCGTGGCGCGAAAAGATAGTAATCGTCGCGCAATTAGATAGCAAACGCGTCTCGATTAGATAGCTATCGCAAAGCTGTTAAATTCACATCGAAAACGGCATATAATCGTATCACAAATTTATTCATGTTTATGGTATGATTATACCCTTCATCTTTGCTTATGAGCCGTGTTCTCCTACCCTCAGGTACTTGTATCAAGCCAATCTTGTTTGCGGCATTACCATCGTCGTTTACACGCCTTTACCATCACCGACCAACTGTGGTGACAGTTGGTTCGCATCGTCATGGCAAATCGTCAGAGGAGGAATGCAGGAGTTCAGCCCACGCTTTTATTCAGTGACAACATGATATTTCGCGAGTAAGCCACAAATCCTACCGACTGTCCCAGTATCAAAACCGGGTCCAAACGGATGATGGCATAGAGCACGATCATGCCCGATCCCACGAGACTGATGACCCAGAAGCCTACGGGGAGTATAGAGTCGTGGCGACGATAGGAATAATACCATTGGTAGATAAAACGCACGGTGAAGATCACTTGTCCCGAACTGCCAAGGATGAGCAGCCACAGCGGCACCTCGGCATTATGAAAGAAATGCCCCACAAACGACGGCATATCACTCAGCATTATGGCCGTTGCCACCACGGGCAGCAGTTGTACGCACCACCGCAAAAGCGGTGGCAAGCGATGCCAGATACCCTTGACGCTGAGGTTCCATATATAGATGTAATAGGAAATGAGCTGGCCGAGGATGATCGAAAAGTCGTCACGCAGCCATCCGTATGCGAAAAGCAGGATGCTGCCCACAAGACTGAACACCCAGAAGATATTGGGTGACAGCACCTTCTTGGCCCGTTCGGAGAGCAACCACTGCACGAGGATGCGCCCGGAGAAGAATGCCTGTGCGACAAAGCCTATGGCGTAGACAACGGGATGGCTCATAGATCAAACTCGTCGATGTGGTAACGGATATAGCGGTGCTTCATCCATCTGAAGGCAATACAATCCACGAAGGGGCCCTTCAGCCTGTTCCACAGGTGGTATTTGGACACGCCTGCCGTGCGTGGATAATGGCGCACGGGCATCTCAAGGAATTTGCCACCCACCAACATGAACAGTGCCGGGAGGAAACGGTGCATCCCGTCGAAGAAAGGAATCATTTGCGCATAGTCGGTACGCATCACCTTCAACGGGCATCCGGTATCGGTGGCGGTGTCGCCCGTCATCGAACGACGGAACGCATTGGCAAATCTCGACTGGAATTTTTTGAAGCCGGAGTCGCGCCGTCGGGCACGAATGCCGGAGACAAGATGGTATTCATCGAGGTGGGGCAAGAGCAGTTCGAAGTCTTCCGGATTGGTTTGCAGGTCGGCATCGATATATCCCACATAGCGGCTTTGGGTGGTGTCGATGCCGGCTTTCATCGCGGTGCTCAGTCCGTGGTTGTCTGATGATGAGATGTAAAAAAAATTGTCGTGGCGTGCGCACATTGCCTTGAGCAGCTCAAGACTATGGTCGGACGAGCCGTCGTTGAC
>DBQL01000084.1:10616-13480 GCA_002305235.1 Prevotella sp. UBA1395
TTGTCTTCCTCATTGTACACCGGCACAATGATGGTAAAGTCGTATTCCTTGGTTTTATTCATATCGTGATGTAAAATTTTGCGTATATTCCCCACCCATGCGTAATGTCGTGGCGATGATTGATGGCCATGATTGGGGAGGCAGTCTGCGGTTCAGATCTTCTCCTTGCGGTCGCACGGCTGTCGCATCAGCGGAACATAAGTGTTCAGATACCATTCGGCAAACTTGGCGATGCCCTCCTCCAACCGGGTCTTGGGACAATATCCGGTGGCCTTGGAGAGCTTGCTCACGTCGGCGTAGGTCCGGTATACGTCGCCCGGCTGCATGTCGACATAGGTTTTCACGGCCGTTTTGCCGAAACTGTTCTCCAATGTAGAGATGAAATCCATGAGTTTCACGGGTTGCGAACATCCGATGTTGTAAATCTCGTGTGGCACGCCCGACGAGGTCTCCCGCTCCTCGAGCATGATGATTCTCATCGTGCCCTCCACAATATCATCGATGTAAGTGAAGTCGCGCAACATGTCGCCGTGGTTGAATACCTTGATGGGCTTGTCGTCAATGATGGCTTGGGCGAAGAGCATGGGTGCCATGTCGGGCCGGCCCCACGGCCCATAGACCGTGAAATAGCGCAGACCGGTAGATCGCAGTCCATAGAGTTTGCTGTAACAATGAGCCATCAGCTCGTCCGACTTCTTGCTGGCCGCATACAGGCTTACCGGTGTGTCGGTGCGGTCATCCTCGGCAAACGGCACCTTGTGGTTCATGCCATACACCGAGCTTGACGATGCGAACACGAGATGTCTCACCTCGAAATGACGACAGCATTCCAAGATATTGAGAAAGCCATCGAGGTTGCTGCGCATATAACTGTATGGGTTTGAGATGGAATAGCGCACGCCGGCCTGTGCCGCCAAGTTTACCACCTTGTCGAAACGGTAACGCTCAAAGAGTCGGTTCATCCTGTCGCGGTCGCCGATGTCCATCCTGATAAACTTGCAATTCTCCAGCGACGCGCTGCTCACGATATTCGAGTCCCACTCGGCCTCGTGCGGTGAGATGCCGCATTGTGCCAACCGGGCGTATTTCAGTCGGACGTCGTAATAGTCGTTGATGTTGTCGATACCAATGACAGAAAAGCCCTTCTGGGCCAACGCCCTCATGATATGAGAGCCGATGAAACCCGCGGCGCCGGTAACTAATATATTCATTGTGATGCTGTACGTTGGAAAATGATTCTTAAATGGATTTGAAACAGATGAGTGGAAGCGGTGTCACGGGTCATTGCGCAAGGTAGGGATTGATCATGGGCATGGCCCATCCCGCCACGAAAACTGTGGTCAATACGCCGTAAGCCATGATTCGGATAGAGCGGTCGGGCGATTTTCTGACCGTCAACCAGTACAGGGCCGCGGCAGAAAAGCAGGTCAGCAGGGCCGCGGCGACCATCACCAATGGCATGCTCAACACCGGACTGTCGACAAAATGACGGGCTGCAAACAGGCCGGGGAAGGTCAGCACAAGGAGCGATTGGGGTATGCCGATGGTGACAGAGACCCACTTCTCGTCTTTGAATATGGTGAAAAGGTATGCTGTGAGATAAATGGCGAAGGGGAAAGCCGGCAGCAGGTAGATCTGCAATTTGGAGCTGACACACGATAATAATACCAGTGTGGAGAGCACGGCACACAGGAAAAACTGCTGCACCTCGTCGATAGGTGTTCGCCGAATTATCACCATGATCATGCCGCCGACAATGAGCAACGACCACGGCAGCCACTCGTACCAAATAGAAATCATGTAATAATAGAATGGGTGAGCATGGTGGAAAGAGTCGATGCCGCGATCGACGGTTTGGTGGAACACCAGATTATAGAGGTAATCACCACCCGATTCATGATAGGTCATGCCAAACCAAATGGCGCATCCGATGGCCAATACCACCCAAGTGCGCCAATTCCACAGCCGGGCGAGGTCGGTAAGGCGACGTTTCCAAATGATGAACGCGATGGAAACCACCAACGGAATGAGCAGCCCCAGCGGCCCCTTGGTAAACAAGGCCATGAAAAGCCACAGTCCCATGAGCCATTGTTCGGATCGGATGGCATGGCGTGCGGTGTACAATCGCCAAAAGGAACACAGCGCCAAGACGATGAACAGGCACATGAGCATGTCCATCCTGACCACTATCGCGGCTCCGGCGAAATAGGCAGTAGTGAACAACATGAGCATGGCGGTATCAAGATTCCTGTTCGTCATAGAACGCTTCGCCCAACCGTTCATGACCCTGATGATGGCCGCGGCGGGCAGGAGCGACAGCATGCTCAATGCCAACATGGAGTGATGACCCATCAACACGCGAAAAAGCATGACAAGCCAAAAATAAAACGGAGGCTTGTCGGCATAGGGCTCGCCATGTAACGTGAAAGAGAAGAAATGGCCGTTTCTCAGGGCTTCGTCGGCTATCAAGAGATAGCGGGCTTCATTATCGGGAGTGAAGTCTCTGAAAATCAGCATCGGCAAAAAGGCGATGAAGATGATCATCCATAACCATTGACGCTTCATATAGATGTTATCGATCAATTGGTAAATTGGAATTGAGCCATTGGGAATGGCTTATTCCGGCATGACTATGGTATACAGGTTGACGGCAATCTATCTAATATCGTGTTGTGAAATGCCGGGGCCGTGCCATATCGTGTCTTCGATCAATAATGCGAGAGGCCCTCGTGGAATGCTACTTGCAGGTGCAAGTATGTCGATTGGGGTGCTTGTCCGTCATGGGAATACACGGGCTTTCGTCAGTTCCCCAAGTGAACAAGGTTCCTCAAAATGGATACGGCCCACCGTTCGGGCATCTTCGC
>DBQL01000084.1:13578-15728 GCA_002305235.1 Prevotella sp. UBA1395
CACGTTGCTGCTCTCGGGCATGTCGAGTTTGGTCTCGTTGCCCTCGGCATCGGTGGCTACAAGCGTCTTGAAGTCTTTGCGGAGCGTCACCTTTGAGCCTCCGAGATCCGTGGGAGGATTGTTGCGGAAGTTGATCATCATTTGCTGAATCTCCTCTGCTCCGCTCTTGCCCGGACGCTCTACATTGATGGTATGCTCTTTAGAGAAACCGTATTCCTTGTAGATATCCATCAGGATGTCATACAGAGTCTTGCCGTTGTCCTTGGCGTAGGCGCAGATCTCGGCCAGCAACGAGCATGCCGACACGGCATCCTTGTCACGTACAAAGTCTTCGGCGAGGAAGCCATAGCTCTCCTCTCCGCCTCCGATATACTGCTGCTTACCCTCAGAAAGACGTATCTCGTTGGCTATCCACTTGAAGCCTGTGTAGCAATCGCGCATCTCAATGTGCTGCTTTTCGGCAATCTGGCGGATGACCTCAGTGGTCACGATGGTCTTCACGATGAAGTCGGTAGGCTTCATCTTGCCTGTGGCCTGACGATTGGTGATGATATACCAAAGGAAAATCAGGCAGGTTTGGTTACCGTTGATGAGCACCCATTCGCCCTTGTCGTTCTTGCAGGCCATACCCACACGGTCGGCATCGGGGTCGCTGGCCATGAGGATATCGGCGTCGAGAGCCTTGGCATCGCGCAGACCCAAGGTCAAAGCCTCTGCAAACTCAGGGTTGGGGCGGTCTACCGTGGGGAAGTTTCCATCCTTGATCATCTGCTCGGGCACACAGTGCACGTTGTCAAAGCCCCAGTATGCCAATGAACGGGGAATAAGAACGCGGCCCGCGCCGTGCAGCGGCGTGTAGACAATCTTCAGGTCATGCTGGCGCTTGATGACTTCGGGGTCGATAGAAATGGTGCGGATGTCTCTCAGATACGGCTCGTCGATGTCCTCGCCGATGATCTGAATGAGCTCCTTGTTACCCTCAAACTTCACGTCATCGATGCTCACTTTGTTCACCTCGTCGATGATACCCTTGTCGTGCGGGGCCAAAACCTGAGCACCATCCTCCCAATATGCCTTGTAACCGTTGTACTCGCGGGGGTTGTGGCTGGCCGTCATGTTCACGCCTGCCTGCGCACCGAGGTGGCGAATGGCATACGAGCACTCCGGCGTGGGGCGCAATTCGTCAAAGAGATAAGCCTTGATGCCGTTGGCAGAGAATATGTTGGCAACGGTCTCCGCATAGAGACGGCTGTTGTTGCGGCAGTCATGACACACCACAACAGATATTTGTTTCTTGTCCTTAAAATTCTTTTTGAGGTAGTTGGCGAATCCTTGCGTGGCCATTCCAACTACGTATATGTTCATCCTATTGGTTCCCGCGCCCATAATTCCGCGCAAACCGCCGGTACCAAACTCAAGGTCTCTATAAAAACTTTCAATCAAATCTGTCTTGTCATCATTGTCAAGCATCGACTGAACCTGCCGGCGAGTCTCCTCGTCGAAAGAGGGAGACAACCACTGTTTTGCCCTTGCTTCACACTGAGCAACTAACTCTGCATGATTTTCCATAATAAAAAGTCGTATTAAATGAATTATAGTATTTATGCGCAAAGATAGTAACTATTTTCTGAAAAAGGTCTAAGAATATGAGTATTTTTTACTAATTTTGCAAGGAATTCATTCGGATTCGATAGTCAACATGTATTATCATCGTAACTAAAAGCAAATGTACTTTACCGGTCTCATTATAGCTATAAGCACATTTCTAATCATAGGCTTGTTCCATCCCGTCGTGATCAAGACCGAATATCATTTCGGCACACGCCCGTGGTGGCTGTTTCTCTTGGGTGGAATCATCTGCATCGTATGCTCGCTGCTCATCGAAAATACCATACTTTCATCTGTTGTGGGAGTCTTTGGAGCAAGTTTTCTATGGTCGATCGGAGAGCTGTTCAGTCAGAAAAAACGTGTAGAGAAGGGATGGTTCCCCGTCAATCCCAAGCGGAAAGCAGAATATCATTCACTCGATCAGGATGCCGAGATATGCCCGATGCATCATGTTAAGAACAAGAAGAAGCATGAAAACAGAACTTATCTTCATCGGGAAGACACCGAATAAGCATTTCGTCGCCGGCATTGAAGACTATGCC
>DBQL01000084.1:15802-21756 GCA_002305235.1 Prevotella sp. UBA1395
TGCGGAGCGTCGAGTTGGCATCATGGCTTCAAGCCAAGCAAAACACGGCCCGGAAACTGGTGTTTGTCATAGGCGGACCCTATGGTTTCGCCCCGGAAGTGTATCAGAGAGCAGATGAAAAGTTGTCGCTCTCACGCCTTACCTTTAGCCATCAAATGGTCAGGCTCATCATGACAGAGCAGCTTTACCGAGCCTGTACCATCATCAAGGGTGAGCCTTATCACCACGAGTGATTGCCAAAGGCTGCGGACCGGGAGGATGCGAGCAACCCCATTTGAAAGAAATAACCTAAAGAACAACAACTAACTACATTAAACAAATGAAGAAACAACTATTGATCTCTTTGGCCCTTTGGGCCGGGGCGGGCCTTACTCCGGTTCTCGCCCAGCAGTGGCCGGCGGTCGGTCGGGAAGCCAAACCGGGGTTACGATGGTGGTGGTTAGGCTCTGCCGTCGATAAACCCAACCTTCGATGGAGTCTCAAGCAGTATGCCGACCACGGTGTCGGAGCCGTGGAAATCACACCGATATACGGTGTTCAGGGCAACGAGAAGAACAATATAGACTACCTTTCGGACAAATGGATGGAGATGTTGCGCTTCGTAGAGAGCGAGGGCAAGGCCAACAACATCGAAATAGACATGGCCACCGGCACGGGATGGCCCTTCGGTGGCCCGTGGGTACCATTGGAAGAGAGCTGCTCCAAGATGGTCATCGAGAACGATACGGTCAACAAACGGGAGTACAAGCAACTGCTCAAGACTGTCGGAAAAGACAAAGACGACAAGACGAAATTCGTGGGTCGGTACTATTTCCCGATAGACAAGAAGACATGGCGAGTGATTACTTTATGGCAGCGTATGGGCACAATGATGGTCAAGCGCGCCGCGCCGGGCGGTGCAGGATGGGTCATCGANNACCCCCTACCCTCACACTTTTTTCAACGACAGCTACGAGGTGGCCGACGCAGACTATACCCCTGACCTTTTCGCCGAATTCAAATCGCGCCGCGGATACTCCTTGGAAGAACATTTTGACAAGCTCGTCGACGGCGACCAAAAGGTTGTGGCCGACTATCGTGAGACCCTCGGAGACCTGCTGCTGGAGAATTTTACCCAAACGTGGACGGCATGGGCACACCGGCATGGAGCCGTCACTCGAAACCAAGCACACGGTTCTCCCGCCAACCTCATCGACTGCTACTCGGCCGTGGACATACCTGAGATTGAAGGATTCGGACTTACCGACTTCAAAATCAAAGGCTTACGAACAGACTCCGGAATGACACGGAAGAACGATTCCGACTTCTCCATGTACAAATGGGCATCGTCTGCGGCCCACATCAACGGCAAACCCTTCACCTCAAGCGAGACATTCACATGGCTCACAGAGCACTTCCGCACTTCGCTCTCGCAGATGAAGCCCGATATGGACCTGATGTTCTGTGGAGGTGTGAATCATGCTTTCTTTCACGGTACGGCCTACTCTCCCAAAGACGATACGTGGCCGGGGTGGAAATTCTACGCCTCGGTCGACATGAGTCCCACCAACACGATATGGCGTGACGCTCCTTATCTCATGCAATACATCACCCGATGCCAGAGCTTCCTGCAATGGGGCAAGCCCGATAACGACTTTTTGGTTTACCTACCGGTAAGGGATATGTGGAACAAACAGTCGAAAGGCAAGCGCCTCATGCAGTTTGCCATCCATACAATGGACAAGTTGGCTCCCGAATTTGTGAAGGCAATCGACCAAATAGACAGCCGCGGTTACGACTGTGACTATATTTCCGAGCGCTACCTGATGACCACCGGATATGTCGACGGCATGCTTCAGACAGCGGCAGGAACACGTTACAAGGCACTTGTTATTCCCGACAGCCACAACATCATCACCCCCGCGGTGCGCCGGCACATCGACAGTCTGCGGGCACAAGGGGCACAGATCATTGTCGGCACCGATGCCGCCAGTCTGTCCAAGGCCGCCAAGGCCGAAGAGATGAAAGCCCGTCTCGGACTGAGAATGATACGACGTTCCAACCCGCAAGGCCACCATTATTTCATCGCCAACCTCAGTCCGCGTGACATCAACGACAAGGTAAGCCTCGCCGTAGACTATAAAAACGCCCTGTGGTTTGACCCGATGAACGGCCGTCGTTACCGTGCCGACATCACAAACGGCAAGATTACCATCGACCTGCGGTCGGGAGAGAGCATGATTCTTGAGACTTTCGACAATCATGACGCACTGAAAATGACAGGCGACACATTGCAAACCGCCGACGGCGAGGTGATATACTATCGCAAAGATGCCCCTCTCGACGGCAAGGCCCGATTGCTCAAGGGCAACTGGCAACTCCGTTTCACAGAGTCGGTACCGGCCATTTCGCGCACCTATCAGTTGGAAAACCTGCAGTCGTGGGAAACGCTCGACGACTCTACCCGCACCCTGATGGGAACGGGAGTGTATGAATGCAAGCTGCGACTCACCCGTCAGGATCTCCAAGACGGCAACGACTGGGCCATCGATTTGGGCGATGTGCGGGAGAGTGCACGCGTATATGTCAACGACCGATTCGTTGGTTGCGCATGGGCCGTGCCCTACGTGCTGCAATTCTCCGACATCTTCCATGCGGGTGTCAACACCATCCGCATCGAAGTCACCAACCTGCCCGCCAACCGTATCAGCCAGTTAGACCGGGAAGGTTATCCTTGGCGCAAGATGGAGGAAATCAATGTGGTGAACATCAACTATAAGAAAACAAGCTACGCCGACTGGAAACCAATGCCTTCCGGACTCAACTCGCACGTGTTGCTCTATCGTGTGAAATAAGCATCGGCATCGAAACAACCTATACGCAAGTCACTCATCAATCAACAAATCATTGCAACCCAATCATCATGACAATTCAAAAATATACAGCCCTCGCCCTCATGGGCCTGTGGTCGATATGCGCCCATGCCCAGCGCACGACAGAAAATTTCAACTACGGATGGCTTTTCCACTTGGGAAAAGTCAATCCTGAGCAGATCAATACCGCTGGCTGGCGATCGGTAGACGTTCCCCACGACTTTCAGATCGAGCAACCTTGGGTGTCGCCCGCTGCCGACGAGAAAGAGAACAACAGCGACGGAGCATCCAATTTCAAGAGCCGATTGTCTGCCCGTGCCTTCAAGGAGATGGGCGAAGGATGGTATGTCAAGACCTTCACTCCTGCCGAAAGCCTGAAAAACCGGCGTGTGCTCATCGATTTCGAGGGCATCATGTATGTGGGCGACGTATATCTCAACGGCGAGCGTGTCGGAGGAACCGACTATGGATATGTGGGTTTCGAGATCGACCTGAGCAAAAAACTCAGGTATGGGCAGCCCAATGTCTTGGCCGTAAGGGCATCTACCGGCAATCCCACCGATTCGCGATGGTACACCGGCGGCGGACTCTTCCGCGACGTACACCTCGTCACTACCAATGCATCGCTCTATTTCACGCGCCATCCGCTCTATATCACCACGCAAGATAATCGTAAGGTGAACCTGCAAATCGAGGTGGCCAACCACACCAAGAGCAACCGGGTGACCCTTCNNATGAAGACCAACGAGTTGAAATGGGAGACCATCTCCATTGACAACGCCCGTCTGTGGGATGTCGACAATCCCTATCTCTACACCGCGAGAGTGACCCTCTACGACGAGAACGACGCGGTGACAGACCAAACGAGTGCCAAATTTGGCATCCGCACATTCGAGTTCGGACCCACTTTCGGTCTGAAACTCAACGGTAAGAAGTTATTGCTCAAGGGTATTGCCAATCATCACACGCTCGGCGCGCTGGGAGCGGCAGCCTATCCGCGCGCAATGGAGAAGCGGCTGAAGCTCCTCAAGGACTTCGGTTTCAATCATGTGCGCACCAGCCACAACCCCTACTCCCAAAGTTTCCTGAACCTCTGCGACTCGCTTGGTATCGTCGTTCTCGACGAACTCTATGACAAATGGCTGACACAATACACCGGCGGCCGCCGCGCATGGATGGAACAATGGCCCGAACAACTGCCCGAGTGGATCAAGCAAGACCGCAACCATGCCTCCGTGGCATTCTGGAGCCTTGGTAACGAGCTGCAAACCTACGCCACACTGCCCTTCGGCGACTGGGGCGTGACACCTTACCGCATGCTGAAGTCGGTGCTCGAGCGATATGACAACAGCCGCAAGGTGACCGTGGCCATGCATCCCCGGGGCCGCAACCTGCAAACCGACTCACTGCCCTGCGACCTCGCGATGATCACCGACATACAGGCTTACAACTACCGGTACATGTATTTCCCCGGCGACGGCCGGAAGTTTCCGTGGATGACCTTCTACCAAAGCGAGGCCAACCTCTCGATGATGGGTCCCAACTTCTTTGGCATGGACCTCGACAAAGTGGTGGGACTGGCCTACTGGGGCATGATAGACTATCTCGGAGAGAGCATGGGATGGCCACGCAAGGGATGGACTGATGGCGTGTTCGACATCTCACTGCAACCCAAGCCGATGGCCTATCTGCTGCGCTCGATGTTCAAGCCCGACGAGCCGGTGTGCCACATCGGTATCATAGACGCCAAGGCTGACGCCACGGAATGGAACGGAATAGTCTTCTCCAACGACGGCATGAGCGATCACTGGAACCGTCGTCCCGGCACCCTACTCTCGCTCAAGGTGTTTACCAACGCCGACAAGGTGGTGCTATGGAGCAATGGCAAGCAGGTGGGCGAAAAGGAAAACACCACCGACCCCAAGACAAGGAACCAGATAAAGTTTGATAACATCGAGTACCAACCGGGCTACTTGGAGGCCGTGGCCTATAAGAACGGGCATCGCGTGGCCGCTCACCGCATAGAGACCACCGGCGCCACGAAGAGACTTCAGCTCATTGCCGATGCCGAGACATGGCGTGCCGACGGCGAAGACTTGCAACACGTCCGCGTGCTTGCCGTCGACGGCAAGGGCCGTCGCGTGCCCACGGCCCAGCAGAAACTCACGTTCTCCGTAGAGGGCAATGCCCGCATCGTGGCCGTGGACAACGGCAACAACAGTTCCGACGAGTTGCATGCCACCGGTGAGCGCAGCCTGTTCAACGGCTCGGCACTGGTCATTCTCCGCGCCGGCAAGGCCCCCGGCAAGGTGACGCTCACGGTGAAAGATGCCGAAGGACGCACTGCCAAGCTCAAGCTCGCAACCCGATAACCGGGAAAAAAAACATCCGTACAAAGATTTTCGGGATGCGTGCGACAAGGTGATCAAATATTTTTTCTTACATTTGCACGAACATTTAACACAGAACAATATGGAACAGAAAACCCCTGAAGAACTTCACAAGGAACTGGAAGCAGAGATTGCGGCCAACGAGGCCGCCGAGAAAGCGTATCGTCGCAAGCTGACGCGCAACCTCATCATTATCGGAGCGATATTCGTCGCGATCATCGGCGGCTATTTCATCTTCCACAAAGACTCCGAGCCGGAAATCTATTACACCGATGGCGCGATAGACTATGTGAAGCAGGCCGACAAACTTCGCCGCACCTCCGGATTCAAAAGCGTGGAGCCTTTCCATGCCGGATATGCCGTGGTGAGCAACGGCAAGAAGTATGGCATTGTCAATGTGAAAGGCACAGTGATATGTCCTGTGAAATATGATGCCATCGAGTCGAGCTACGACCAGCACTACCCCAACATGTGCGAGGTGAGCATCAACGGCAAGTTGGGGCTTGTAGACAAGCAGGGCAAGGAAGTGGTGAAACCCATCTATGACGACATTGGTCCCATCAGCAACTCGCGCATGCAGGTCACTATGGGCGAAGAGGAGTTTTATATCGACACCGACGGCAACCGCGTGGAGCCGTAACCTGCCATCGCAAGGGCAAGCCAAGGGGCATCGGGCATAGGTCATTATGCCCGATGCCCCTTTCGCTTGATG
>DBQL01000161.1:0-485 GCA_002305235.1 Prevotella sp. UBA1395
ATCATCCTCGATGAACATGAGTTCAATGCCGAGGACTTCTATCCCAACGACCCGGTGGTGATCACGGTGAGCCATCTCGGCTATATCAAGCGCACTCCGCTCAGCGACTTCCGCGAGCAGGCACGCGGCGGAGTAGGCTCCAAGGGAGCGCAGACCCGCGACAAAGACTTCACCGAATATATCTACCCGGCCACCATGCACCAGACAATGCTCTTCTTCTCAAAGAAGGGACGATGCTATTGGCTGCATTGCTATGACATCCCCGAGGGCGACAAGACATCGAGGGGGCGCGCAATACAGAACCTGCTCAACATCGACCCGGACGACTCCGTGAACGCCTTCTTGCGTCTCAGAGGTCGTGGATTGGAAGACGAGGAGTTTGTCAATAGCCACTATGTGGTCTTTGCCACCAAGAACGGAACTGTGAAGAAGACTTCGCTGAAGGAGTATTCGCGTCCGCGCGCCAACGGTGTGATTGCCATTAA
>DBQL01000161.1:629-6882 GCA_002305235.1 Prevotella sp. UBA1395
GGCTACGGCAAGCGGTCCGAGGTGGAAGAATATCGCAAGACCAACCGAGGCGGCAAAGGCGTGAAGACCCTTGCGATCACAGAGAAGACCGGCAGGGTAGTAGCCATCAAGAATGTAACTGATGATAACGACCTGATGATCATCAACAAGAGCGGCATCGTGATTCGTCTCGCGCTGTCGGATGTGCGGATCATGGGTCGCGCCACACAGGGCGTGCGCTTGATCAACCTTGAGAAGAAGAACGATATCATTGCCAGTGTCTGCAAGGTGATGACCTCTGACTTGGAGGCTTCCTTGGAAGAGGAGAGCAGACAGCAGATGCAAGATACCAATGATCAGTTTGACAAGTCGACCAACGTCACTGCGGAATCTAACGCAGAAGATAATGATTCGTCTGTTAACGTAGATGAAATTATAGACTTCGAGAAGTAACATTCTACTCCTGTTGCCCGTCTGTGCAACAGGAGTTATAACAGGAAATCATAACATTTAAACTTATAAAGATGATGAAAAAGTTAATGATGGCAGCTCTGATGATGCTCGGCACGTCTGCTGCATTTGCCGGAGACAGCGAAGCGCTCAAGGCAATTACCAAGGCTAAAACCTATGCGGAGGCAGTTCAACTGCTTAATTCCAGCCTCGACCAACTGGCCGGTGCTCAAGAAAAGGCCAAGGCTTACGACTATGTAACCAAGTTGGCGCTTGCCAAATTTGACAAGGAGAATGCCGTTCAGGCCGCCAACATGCAGGCTAAAATCACCAAGGCCAAGGAAGAGGCATACGATACGCTGGGCTTCTACGAGGCTGCTTACAACGCAACGATGAATGGTTTGGAGTGTATCAAGTATGACGCCATGCCCGATGCCAAAGGCAAGGTGAAACCCAAATACACCGAAGCCCTCACGCCGCTGATCGCCAACGCCCGCCTGCAAATGGTTACCGCCGGCAATTACTTCGCGCAATCGGGTAATCAGGAGGGTGTGTTGAAGTACTGGGGTACTTTCCTCGATACCGATGACAACCCTGTTTTCCAGTCGTCAAAAGAGCAGGAGAAGGGATTTCTCGGTCAGGTGGCTTACTATGCGGCACAGTATGCCAATCAGGCGCAGCAGTATGAGAAGGCCGAGAAATATATCGACATCGCCATTCAGGATGAGTCTGTACGTAAGGAAGCACAAACTTTCAAGTTCGCTATCGCACAGCGCAACCTCAAAACACGTACCGATTCATTGAACTATATCAAGACAATCAAGGAGCTGTACGACAAGGAGCCGGCCAATGAGATGGCTTTCGGTACGCTGTGCAACATGTACAGCAGCCTCGGCCTGACTGCCGAACTGGATGCTGTGATCGCTGATAAGATCAGCAAAGATCCCAATAACTTCACCGCTTGGGCTTTGAAGGGTCAGACATTGATGAACCGTAACTCCATCGCCGAGAATCCCAACTGGGACGAGTGCATCGAGGCTCTGAGAAAAGCAGTGCAGATTGACAATACCAATCCGGTGGTTTTGACTTACCTCGGTTTCTCGATCAATGCCAAAGCCAGCCAGATCAATGGCGATCGCAATGCTCAAAAGGAACTTTACAAGGAGTCATTGGGCTACTTGGAGAAGGCTAAGGAGGTGGATCCCGAGCGTGAAAAGGCCAACTGGGCATATCCATTGTACCAGTGCTACTATCTGGTTTATGCAGCCAATGATCCCCGTACCTTGGAGATGGAGAAGTTGCTGAAGAAATAATTCATAATCCATACAGCCTCATTCTCATCATAACAAAGAATGAGGCTGTTTCTTTTGACCAACGTTTTATGAGAATCGCTCTTGGCTTTAAGACGGAAGCGATGACGGACGAAAACATCAAGTATCAAGATTAAGAAGATGAAACTCAGGATATTTAGCGGTATTATATTATGGTTATTGTTGTGCGTACCCTCCTTTTCACAAAAAAAGGAAATCTCTGCGGCAAGCGATCAGGTCAAGAAAGGTAACAATCTTGACAAGGCTGAGCAGTCCATGATGAAGCTCCTGAATGATTCTTCCAACAGGTCTAATACCAAAATATGGAGCATTCTCTTCGAAAGTTTGAAAAAACAATATGACCAAGGGAATGAGAAACTGTATCTTAAGCAGAAGTACGACACTGTATCGCTGTTCAATGTAGCGTCGAGACTGTTCACCGTGATGGTGGCTTTCGACTCCATCGATGCCATGCCCGACAAAAAAGGACGGGTGAAACTCACCTATCGCAAGGACAATTCGGCCTTGCTTAACACCCTTCGTCCAAACCTATACAACGGTGGTTTGTTCTTCATCATGAAGCAGAGATATGACGATGCNNCCAGCCTCTGTTCCAATCATACCGGTATGACATCAAGGATAAGCTTATTCCTGAGGTGGCTTATTGGGCCGTTTACTCCGCATACAAGGCAAAAGACAGTGTGAGACTGATGAAATACATCCCCCTTGCCTTGAAAGACACGGCTCATCATGAGTTGGTTTTGCAGTATCTCAGCGAGACATACCAACAGATGAACGACACGTCCAACTATCATAAGACCTTGTGCGAGGGCTTCGACCACTACCCGTTGTCTTCGTTTTTCTATCCCCACCTCATCGAATACTACTCCGGCCGGAGCGAGTGGGAGAGGGCTTTAGAGCTGACCAACCGTGCCATTCGGGAGGACAGCACACAGGTGATGTACCATCTCGCCAAGAGTTCGATACTGCTTAACGAGGGCGACTACGACCGCAGCTTCGCCATCAGCGACTCCATCCTGCAGACTAACGACAGTATTCCCGAGGCCAACTTATACGCGGGATTGGCCAAATTCAATCAGGGCGTGACGCTTGACAAGCGAAACAAGAGCACGAACTATCGCAAAACCATACTGAATTATTATCGTGACGCACTGCCATACCTTGAGAAATACCGCGCGATGCAACCTGAGCGCAAGGATACATGGGCCTTACCGCTTTACACCATCTATCTCAATCTCAACATGGGAAAGCAGTTTGATGAAATCGATAAGTTGATCAGGAAATAGGAAAACTGTCTTTCGGAAGATAAAACATTGTCTCAAGCCAAAGACATTCAGCCGTTTTCATCCGATAAAAAATGATGAAATCATCGATTTTGCAGATGACTTGAGGGTATGAGCGCTATTCAAAGCTGAGATGTTGCAAACGTTCCCGCAATTCTTCGGCCTTGCTTTTTCTTATGGATAGGGTAATCTCGCAAGTATTATTGAAGTTTTGCTGCACGATGCGCGCATCGGTATTTTTCACCAATTTCATCACCGCATTCATCATCGGATAGGCAAATTGATACTTCACTTGTTCTTCAATCAGTCGCTCTTCCACCTCACAATGGTCAATAGCATCAGCTGCTGCCGCCCGGTAAGCAACGATAAGTCCCCCTGTTCCGAGGTTCACGCCACCATAATAGCGCACCACACACACCAAGATATTTGTCAGTTCGTGGGCATTGATCTGCCCAAGGATGGGCTTTCCGGCCGTCGATGACGGCTCGCCATCATCGTTGGCGCGGAAATTTTCGCGCTCATGGCCAAGCATATACGCATAGCAACAATGGCGGGCATCGTAGTATTTCTTACGATAACCGTCAATAATCTCTTTCACTTCCTCCAATGATTCCACATGATGCGCAAAGGCGAGGAACTTGCTCCGCTTCTCAGAGTAAAAGCCCTCGCCGTTTGTCTTAATGGTCTTATAGCTGTCTTCCATCAAAGAATCGGTCTTGATCTTTGGTCAAAAAAATCAGTCTTCCAGTTTGTGAATGATGAGACCGGAGCGCAGTTTGGGTTCAAACCAAGTCGCCTTAGGCGGCATGATCTTGCCGGAATCGGCGATATTCATGATCTGCTCCATCGATACGGGGTACAATGCCAGTGCCCATCGCATCTCACCGCTATCCACACGGCGCTTCAACTCGCCTAAACCGCGCAGTCCTCCCACGAAATCGATACGCTTGTCCGACCTCAAATCTTTGATGCCGGCAATCTTATCGAGGATAAGTCTGCTTGAGATGTCCACGTCGAGCACACCGATAGGGTCGGCATCGTTATAGGTTCCCGGCTTCGCTTTCAGGCTATACCACTGTCCGTCGAGATAGAGAGAGAACTCGTGAAGCTGTTGCGGACGATATTCCTCGGCACCTTTCAGTTCCACATCGAAATCTTGAGCCAAAGCCTTGAGGAACTCCTCAGACGACAATCCGTTGAGATCTTTCACCACACGGTTATAATCCATGATGGTCAACTGACCGGCTTGGAAGCATACCGCCATGAAATAGTTGTACTCCTCATCACCCTTATGGTTCGGATTGAGCTTGGCCTTCTCGACACCAACCAATGCGGCGGCAGCCGAACGATGATGCCCGTCGGCGATATACAGGCTCGGCATTTTCTCAAATTCTGCCGTGATGGTAGCCATGTCGCGCTCGTCGGAAACCACCCAAAGNNTGATGTCGGAACCCATCCACAGGCGCGATGAAGTCGTATTCGGGCGTGGTGTGGGCATAACGCACGAGTATATCGTTGAGCACGGCATTGTCTGGATAGGCGAAAAACACCGGTTCGATGTTGGCATTGCACACGCGCACATGTTTCATGCGGTCTTCCTCCTTGTCGCGACGCGTCAGTTCGTGCTTCTTGATGACACCGGTCATATAGTCGTTGACGTATGCAGCCACCACCAATCCGTATTGCGTCTTGCCGTTCATAGTCTGTGCATAGATGTAATAATGGTTTTCCTTGTCCTGCACCAGCCATCCTTTCTCCTGAAACATCTTGAACTGACCGGCCGCGCTTTCATAAACGCGGGGGTCGTATTCCGACGTTCCCTCCTCGAAATTGATCTCGGGTTTGATGATGTGGTACAGCGATTTCTCGTTGTTGCCGGCCTCGGCGCGTGCCTCATCAGAATTGAGTACGTCATAGGGTCGAGACTCCACCTCCTCGACAAACGCCTTGGGCGGACGTACTCCCTTGAATGGTTTTACTAAAGCCATAGTATGATTTATTGGTTGAACATGTATGATGATGCTTTCATCGGCCTTGGGCCGCCGCACGAAGGGCATTCCGTCGGCCCGTTCCGATGTATAAAGCCATCGCCCACACCATGCTGTCGCCAAGCCCGCGGGGCTGCCGTCAGCAATGATGTGGGCGAGTATTCTTGCTTATTTGTTTACCTGATACTTGGTATCTCCATCCTTAAAGAACGAGTTGATCTGCTTGGCGGCAGCGATGCCGGCATTGATGTTTGCCTCGGCGGTCTGCGCACCCATCTTCTTGGGCGTAGAGAAATAGCGACCTTCAAACTTCTTGAACTCCTCGTCGGCATCNNNNAGCAGTTCAGGCTCGTCGATCACCTCTTTGCGGGCCGTATTCACAAGGATGCCACCCTTCTTGAACCGGTTTACCACCTCGTAGTTGATGCTCTGCTTGGTCTCGGGCGTGGCGGGAATGTGCAGACTCACGACATCGCAAATCGTGAACAAGTCGTCGCGGCTGTCTACGGCATGCACGCCGGCACTCTCAATGGCCTCTTTGGGGCAATATTCGTCAAAGGCATAGATTTCCATGCCGAATCCCTTGGCGATGCGAGCCACGTTACGCCCCACGTTGCCGAAGGCGAGAATACCCAACTTTTTGCCCAGCAACTCAGTGCCCGACTTGCCGTTATAGAAGTTGCGCACGGCGAAAACCAGCATTCCGAAAACCAATTCCGCTACGGCATTGGCATTCTGTCCCGGTGTGTTCTCCACCACAACACCCTTTGTTTTGGCATATTCGGTGTCGATAGAGTCGTAGCCCGCACCCGCGCGCACCACGATTTTCAGGTTCTTGGCAGCATCGAACACCTCGGGAGTCACCTTGTCCGAGCGCACAATCATCGCGTCGGCATCGGCCACTGCATCGAGCAACTGCTGCTTGTTTGTGTATTTTTCCAACATCACCACCTCGTGACCGGCGGCCTGAGCTTCATTCTTGATACCATTCACGGCAGTGGCCGCAAACGGTTTCTCAGTAGCAACAAGTATCTTCATATCTTTAGTTATATTGTTAAAATGAATATTCCAACGGTTGAGAGACACGACCTCGGCTCATGATGAGCGTCTCGGTCCCTGCGGTTCATGCCCGGATCCGGACATCTGCAGACACCCGCAGGCCGTCACCCCTCAAACGACAGCCTCCTCCCCGGCCGGGGAGGAGGCATGCTTGTTAGTGCCG
>DBQL01000007.1 GCA_002305235.1 Prevotella sp. UBA1395
TATTTGTTAAGATTTTATGTAATATCTTGGTAAAAAAACATTAAATTTGTTGGAATGTAAGGTTAACTTCATTATCTTTGCGATAGATAACATACCGTGATTCAAAATTCTAAGTTATGGCAAAGTATAATATCACTAAAATTAAGGAGAAGGAGGCTTCGTATCGCACCTTAGTTAGCCCTCAAATGATGGATGAGCTTGAAGCACGAATCAACGATATCATCATCATCCAGAAGAAATATAGAGACAAGAATTATTCTGCCAAGAGATTATCCGAGGATCTTGGCACCAACACTCGCTATATCTCTGCCGTGGTCAATGTAAGATTCCACATGAATTACACGTCATTGGTGAACGCATATCGTATCAGGGAAGCCATGACGCTGTTGGTAGACAAGCGTTACAAGGATCTCACGATGGAGGAAATCTCTGACTTGGTGGGCTTTTCCAACAGGCAGTCGTTCTACGCTTCGTTCTACAAGATTAACGGTACCACTCCGCGAGACTATAAAATCCAGCAGTTAGAAATGCATCCGGTGCTTTCTGAAGCACCCAAAAAAAGAGGCCGGAAGCCGGGATCGAAGAACAAGGATAAGGTGAGCGAGTCATAAGACTGCATGGTGGGTAACTGCTCTCAGGTTTTTTCAGTTACCAAATTATAACATGTTACCAACGAAATTGACCATTGGTTGTTGGGTTCATGACATATCTTGCAAGTGGAGGGATTGCTTGTGGGAGGATAAATTACAGACCCTTGTCATGCTGATGGGGTGTATCTCACTGTCGTTCGGAGGGAAGCAGTGGCAATTTTCGCCAAACAAACCTTGGCGTGAGTTGCCAAAGCGCGACAAGGATTCGCCATTTCCAATCAATTATTCTTACATGTTGCCTGCCATAGACGGCTCTCATGATTTCATCGGCTACGCGTGATTTGTCAAGCATCATGGGGAAATGGCTGCCTTTGATGAAGTCGGTATCTACAAATCCGGGGCGCAGGTCGGTGAAACGAATGTTCAGTTTCCGACAATTGGAGAGTTGCTCAAGAGACTGAATATAAGTATTTTGGAATGCTTTCGTGGCACTGTAACTTGGTGCCGGGGCCAGTCCCTTTGTGCCTGCGATACTCGATATGACGGCGATATGGCCTCCGCCGTGCGCGGCCATCCACCTGAATGCCTCGCCAACCATTCGTACAAACCCTGTGGCATTGGTCTCCACGGTTTTCATTTCAATGTCACTTGACAGTCGTGTGTTTTGTTTACCATATCCCGACGCGTGGAAATAGAGGTCCACGCCGCCCATTTTCTCGATGAGCTGACGCAGCAAATCGCCGGCATCGGGAGCGGTTATATCTATACGGGCGACTGTCGGCGGGGTGTGGGAAGGGTGCGAGATGGACTGCAATGCGTCTAAGCGGCGTGCGACAACAGCCACCTGCCAACCATCTTGAATCAGTCGCTCGGCCACCTCACGGCCTATGCCGGAACTGGCACCCACTACAATTGCCCTGCGTATCATGGTGCAAAAATAAGTATTTTCATTAAATATTCAACTTTATTTGTATAGAACTTTCAAAAATTACTTGTATATTTGCAATTCATAATAACATCAACAACTTCAGAAATACAAAAGCATGAAAGACTTCCTAAAGTACATGGGCGCTACGGTCGTAGGCTTGATTCTTTTCTGTATCATTGTAACAGCAGTGGGTGTCATGAGCATTGTGGGGATGGTTGCCTCGACGAATGCCACACAAAAGGTTCAGGAAAATACTGTATTGCTCGTCAACCTCAACGGTGTGATGCAGGAACAAGCCGATGACAACTTGGTTGCGCAGTTGAACGGAACTACCGGGATTGGGCTGAGAGAGACGCTGGCGGCCATCAGGAAAGCCAAGTCGAATGACAATATCAAGGGTATTTTCATAGAGGCTGGAGGTCTTATCGCCGACATGGCACAGCTGGAGGAAATACGTAATGCGCTTGTCGATTTCAAGAAGTCAAAGAAATGGATTGTGGCTTACGGTGACAGTTACTCGCAGTCATGCTATTATGTGTCTTCTGTGGCAGACAAGATTTACATCAATCCGCAAGGCATGATCGACTGGCAAGGCATTGGCGGGCAGGTCACTTTCCTCAAAGATGTGTATGCCAAGGTAGGCATCAAGATGATTCCGTTCAAATGTGGCAAGTATAAGAGTGCCACGGAGATATACACCGAGGATAAGATGAGTGCGGAAAACAGGGAACAGACCGAGCGATACGTGAACGGATGGTGGCAGACAATCTGCCGGTCGGTGTCACAAAGCCGCAAGATTCCGGTAGACTCCCTGAACGCTTATGCCGACCGTGTGGTGTCGCTGGAGTCGGCAGAGAACCTGAAACAATATAAAATGGTGGATGCCTTGCTATATGATGACCAAGTGAAATCGACCGTCAAAAAGATGTTGAGAGTGGCCGAGGATGAGACGGTTAACCAGATATCTGTTGCCGGTATGCAGAATGTTCCGGAGGAGAATGAGGGAGATGAGATAGCGGTTTACTATGC
This sequence comes from Prevotella sp. UBA1395, assembly GCA_002305235.1. Lineage (GTDB taxonomy): Bacteria > Bacteroidota > Bacteroidia > Bacteroidales > Bacteroidaceae > Prevotella. The sequence goes on from DBQL01000007.1 coordinate 2,548, forward strand.
TTACGGTGACATTGTAGACGAGGAAATGCCCCAAAGTATGCTGTTTTCTGCCCATACGATAGTGGGGAAAGACGTGTGTCGCGACTTGGCCGACCTTGCTGACGATGACGAGGTCAAGGCTGTTGTCATCCGTGTAAATTCCGGAGGTGGGTCGGCTTATGCCTCCGAGCAGTTGTGGCATCAAATAGAACTGCTGAAAAAGAAGAAGCCCGTGGTGATCTCTATGGGTGGTGCGGCTGCGTCAGGAGGTTATTACATGAGTGCCGCCGCAAATTATATCGTTGCCGAACCAACTACAATAACGGGTAGCATCGGCATTTACAGCGTGCTATGCGACCGCTCGGAGCTGATGACACAAAAGCTCGGATTCAAATATGATGAAGTGAAAACGAACCGCAATTCGACTATGGGTTCAGAGGTAGTGCCTATGAGTGCTGAGCAGATGAGGTATATGCAGGGATACATTGATCGTGGATATCGTCTCTTCAAGAGCCGGGTTGCCCAAGGACGCAATATGTCTATGGAGAAGGTGGAGGCCATCGCGCAAGGCCATGTGTATCTTGGAAGCGATGCCATCAAGCTTGGATTGGTCGACGCTTTGGGTGGATTGGACGTGGCTGTGGCTAAGGCTGCGCAGTTGGCAAAGACGGAAAGCTACTACACTGCCGACTATCCCGGCACTGTATCCATATTGGATCAGTTGCTCGAGGACGGCGAGAGCAGGTATAATAGTATTCTTGACGATAAACTGAAAGCGACTTTAGGCGATTTCTATCAGCCTTTCTTGCTCATGCAGACAGCCTCTTTTCATGACGGATTGCAGGCCCGAATGCCAATGATGATAACCGTACAATAATATTATAGAATAGGAAACCTATGCGAACAGAAGGCGATCTGATCAAAATCAACGACTGGCTCATTCCATTGAGTTGGATTTATGGTATGGGAGTTGGAGTGAGAAATCAGCTCTTCGACATGGGTTTTCTCAAACAAAGAGCTTTTGATATCCCGATCATTTCAGTAGGAAATATCACTGTTGGTGGCTCGGGAAAGACACCGCATGTGGAGTATTTGATTCGCTTGTTGAAAGACATTGTCAAGATAGGAGTGCTTTCTCGGGGATATAAACGAAAGAGCAAAGGCTATGTCTTGGCTGACTTGGATACGCCGATGCGGATGATTGGTGATGAACCTTGTCAGATAAAGCGGAAATTTAAGGATATTTATGTGGCGGTAGACAAGAACCGATGTGAGGGTATTGATCGCCTGACTTCCGACGAGGAGACCAAAGACGTGGACGTGATCTTGCTCGATGATGCCTTCCAACATCGATATGTTGTGCCCGGAATTAACATTCTTTTGGTGGATTACCATCGTATGATCATCTATGACAAGCTCTTGCCGGCAGGAAGATTGCGTGAACCGATGAAAGGTAAGAATCGTGCCGACATCGTCATTGTGACCAAATGTCCCAAGGATTTGAAACCAATGGAGTTTCGTGTGCTCACCAAATCCCTGAATCTTTTTCCTTATCAGGAGTTGTTTTTCACTTGCATCGACTATGATTCGCCTAAGATTGTATTCGAGAAAGAATCGACGCACGAGAGTCATGATAAAGTATCGCCGTGGTCGTTGCTTCAAGGAAAGAATGTCATGTTGCTGACAGGCATTGCCTCTCCGGAACAAATGCATAACGACTTAAAATCTCATTGCTGCTCCATTACGCCGTTGACCTTTGGTGATCATCATCATTTCAAGCCCAAAGACACAGAGAAAATCAATAATGTTTTTGCGGCTATGCCGGCCCCCAAGATCATTGTCACCACAGAAAAGGATGCCACCCGTCTCGCGGAACTCGAAGGATTGTCGGCCGAAGTTAAAGCCGCGCTGTATTATTTGCCTATTAAAGTGCGGTTCATGCTTGATCATAAGGAAAAGTTTAACACTAAAATCATAAGCTATGTACGAAAGAATTCAAGAAACAGCATCTTGGTTAAGAGAAAGGATGAGGACAAGCCCAAAGACAGCTATCATACTGGGAACGGGGTTAGGACAATTAGCTTCCGAGATAACTGATACATACGAGTTTTCATATAAGGATATTCCCAACTTCCCGGTGTCTACTGTTGAAGGCCATGCGGGAAAGTTAATCTTCGGCCAGTTGGGTGGAAAGGACATCATGGCGATGGAGGGTCGTTTTCATTTTTACGAGGGATACTCGATGAAAGAGGTGACGTTTCCCGAACGTGTGATGTATGAATTGGGTATTGAGACGTTGTTTGTAAGCAATGCCGCCGGCGGAATGAATCCGGCATTTTCCATTGGTGACCTTATGGTTATAGAGGATCACATCAATTTTTTCCCCGAACACCCGCTCAACGGACCTAATTTCCCTACGGGTCCGAGGTTCCCCGATATGCACGAAGCCTACGACCATCAGCTCATTGCATTAGCCGATTCCATTGCGCAAGAGAAACAAATTGTGTTGCGTCATGGTGTTTATGTGGGTGTACAGGGACCTACTTTTGAAACCCCGGCAGAGTATAGGATGTATCATCTCTTAGGTGGCGACGCTGTTGGAATGTCTACTGTTCCGGAGGTTATCGTGGCCCGTCATTGCGGCATCAAGGTATTCGGAATCAGTATCATCACCGATCTTGGAGGCTTTGATGTTCCGGTCGAGGTCAGTCATGAAGAAGTGCAGAAGGCTGCCAATAGTGCTCAGCCCATTATGACAGAGATTATGCGTGAGATGATACGTCGTTCATAGCTAATATACATCATTCAAATGGAAATATCAAAGATTGGAGAGTTCGGCCTTATAGACCGACTCACGCAAAATATACAACTCAAGAATCTGTCATCGGTATATGGAGTGGGGGATGATTGCGCCGTGATGCACTATCCTGACACCGAAGTTCTCATCACGACCGACATGCTCATGGAGGGCATTCACTTTGACCTCACCTATATAACCATGCGTGAATTGGGCTACAAGTCGGCTATGGAGAACATCTCCGACATCTTCGCCATGAACGGATCCCCACGCCAGATGACCGTCTCCTTGGCCATTGGCAAGCGGTTTAAGGTTGAAGACATCGAGGATTTCTATTCCGGACTGTATGAGGCATGCAACAAATGGAACATCGATGTCATCGGTGGTGACACCACATCGTCCATCACCGGCTTGGCCATCAGCATCACCTGTATCGGCGAGGCCCATAAGGACGATATCGTTTATCGTCATGGAGCCAAGGAGACCGATTTGATTTGTGTCACCGGAAATTTAGGGGCGGCCTATATGGGATTGCAGCTTTTGGAGCGTGAGAAGTCGGTTTATTACCATCAGATCGATGATATCAACAATAAAATCAGGGAAGCTCAGAAGCAAGGCAACGACTCTTTGGTGAAACATCTCCAAGAGCAGGGCCGAAAAGTTGCCAACTTCCAGCCCGATTTCGCGGGCAAAGAATACTTGTTGGAGCGTCAGTTGCGTCCCGAGGCACGTGGTGATATCATTGCCTTGCTGCGCGAACACAACATCCGTCCCACCGCGATGATGGATATTTCCGATGGTCTTAGCTCAGAGTTGCTGCATATTTGTAAGCAGAGTCATTGTGGTTGTCGCATCTATGAGAAGAACATTCCCATCGACTATCAGACTGCCGTGATGGCCGAAGAGTTGAACATGAATGTGACAACCTGTGCCATGAATGGCGGCGAAGACTATGAGTTGCTGTTCACATGCTCTATCGGTGACCATGATAAGTTGGACGAGTTGGAGAGCATGGGCATCAAACAGATAGGCTATATCACCAACGAAAGTTTTGGCACGCGTCTCATCTCGCGAGACCAGCAGGAGTTTGATATCACCGCCCAAGGATGGAATCCGCTGAAATAATTTTAGTTTTGTTAATAAACTCTAATCGTTAACAGATTCCAAGCATATTGTTCTTTTCTTTCAGTTAATAGCACTACCTTTGCACCCGCAAACTCGAAGGGTGCCTTAGCTCAGGTGGTAGAGCAATGGACTGAAAATCCATGTGTCCTTGGTTCAACTCCAAGAGGCACCACTCTCAAAAGCGATTGTCCGGTCTCAATTATGAGAACCGGACTTTTTTTTATCATTCTCCCAACCCGTGCCATGTATATTTTTTCTTGAAATCAAATGATGTCTTGTAAATATGACCTTGTGTTGAACACACAAAAATAAAGTTAAATAAATCGCGTTTTGTATCATTTTCGGAGCAAATCGTTAACTTTGCGCATGATTACAAACACTTAACTACCTATTATGAAGAAATCATTACTTACTTGTCTGGCTGCGTTCATGACAGCATATTTGTTTGCGCAGACCGATTACAGCAAGTATTACCAAAACCTCCCCAAACCCATGCCGGTGGTTCAAGCCCCTGTTATTCCCGAATATCGTGTCAATCTCAAGGACTTCGGGGGCGTTGGCGATGGCATCTCCATGAATACCGACGCCTTTGCCAAGGCCATTTCCGCGCTGAACAAGAAAGGCGGCGGCCACTTGGTAGTGCCTGCCGGCATTTGGCTTACGGGCTTGGTCTCGCTGAAAGACAACATCGACCTTCATCTGGAACGCAACGCCATCATGGTCTTTACCCCCAATCGTGGTGAGCTGATTCCCTTAGAGGATGGTAAGGCTGACGACAAAGCCAAACCCGGACTCACCGCCTCCAAGCGCAAGAACATCTCCGTGACCGGCGAAGGCATTATTGATGGCAACGGCGAATACTGGAGACCGGTGAAGCGTGGCAAGGTGAGCGACACCGAATGGAATCAGTATAAGGCGATGGGAGGCACCGTTACGCCCGATGGCAAGTTGTGGTATCCCTTCGACCTGAAGCATTTTCCCAATATTGCGGCAACGTATGACGCGCAGGAAAAGATGAGAACCCATCTCGTGCGATTTACCGATTGTGAGAATGTCCTTATCCAAGGTGTCACGCTGCGCAATTCGCCCAAGTTTCATTTCGTACCTCAGCGCTGCACCAATGTGATCATTGACGGCATCAAGGTGGCCTGTCCGTGGAACGCCCAGAATGGCGATGCCATCGACATTGGCAACTGCAAGAATGTACTTATCGTGAACAATATCATCAATGCCGGCGACGACGGCATCTGCATGAAGGGCGGAGTGGGTGAGAAAGGCTTGGCCGACGGCCCTTGCGAGAACATCAATATTCAAGACAACACCGTCTATCATGCTCATGGCGGATTTGTCATCGGGTCGGAGTTCTGTGGCGGAATGAAGAATATCTTTGTGCACAACAACACCTTTGCGGGTACCGACACCGGACTTCGATTCAAGAGTGCCGCCGGCCGTGGAGGCGTTACGCAGGATATCTACATCTCTAATATCTTCATGACAGATATCAAGGACGAGGCCATCGTCTTCCAATGCGACTATTTCGATAACCACGTGGGCGCGCAGGCCACCGGGAACAAGGAGACCAAGTTCCTCCCTCATTTCACCGACATACACATCTCTGATGTGACCTGCTATGGCGCGAAGGTGGGCATCAAAGCCGACGGCGAACCCGGCATGGTCGATGGCATCACCATCAAGAACTCTACGATATTCTATACGGACAAGGATCGGGAAATCTCGCCCAACTGCGAGGTGTCTGTCGACAACGTGAAATTCAACACCTTTGCCCGGTAGCGACAACTAAATCATCATCTTTTATTTTGAAAGCCTATGTTTGGATTAAGCACCACCGAACTGATTGTTATCGTTCTTATTATCCTGCTGCTGTTTGGGGGCAAGAAAATTCCCGAGTTGATGAAAGGCCTTGGCAAAGGCGTCAAGAGTTTTAAGGAGGGTATGAACGAAGTGGAGAACGACTTGAAAATAGATGATGACCGGCCATCAGCCACTTCAAAGTCTGCCGATAAGGAAGAACCGAAATCCCCGGAGAGCATGTCATAGGCATGTCCTCCGCGCCTTTCGGTCATTATAAGCAGCCTCAAGAGTCATGGCAGACATCGAACTTTCGTTTTGGGAACATCTCGATGTTCTCAAGAGTTACCTGTTACGCATCATCGTGGTTACCGTGGTGTGTGCTGCCGTGGCGTTTGGTTTCAAGGAATGGATGTTCGGCATTGTGTTGGCTCCCAGCCGTTCCGACTTTATAATCTATAAGATTCTTCATGCCGAGCCGTTCGACATACAATTGGTCAACATCGGCCTCACCGAGCAGTTCATGATTCATGTGCGCACCGCCATCTATTTCGGACTCCTCGCCGCATCTCCTTACATCTTATATATACTGTATCGTTTTGTTTCTCCTGCGCTCTATAAGCAGGAGAAACATTATGCCGTCAATGTGGTGGTAGCCGGTTATGCCATGTTCATGGTTGGCATTTTGGTCAACTATTTCATCATTTTCCCGCTTACCGTGCGCTTTCTTGGCACCTATCAGGTAAGCTCCGACATTCACAATATGCTCTCCTTGCAATCGTATATGGACACGCTGATGATGATGAGTGTGGTCTTCGGGGTGGTCTTCGAGATACCTGTCATCAGTTGGTTGCTGGCCGTTTTCGGATTGCTCAGGGCCGAATGGATGCGGCATTACTGGCGTCATGCCTTGGTTATCATCGTGATTGTGGCTGCCGTCATCACGCCCACGGGCGATATTGTGACGCTCACCATCGTGTCGTTGCCGATTTGGTTGCTCTACGAGGCCAGTATATGGATCGTGAAATCAGCCCAAGTCGGTCACCGTGAGAACGCCATTGGTTGACACCGTGAAGTGAATGTCATAGTCCTTGAAAGGCATTCCGTACACCTTTTGGGCATCGTTCTGATAGTGTGGGCGAGGGTCCAGCTCCAATATTTTAATCAGCGTCTCCCGTTCTCGGCCATCAAATCGGCGGGCAATGTCGTCCGGAATGACCACCCTCAGCCGTCGTATCGGGTTTGTGTCGACAAATCCCGATCGCGCCCCCATGTGGCAATCGCTGTATGCGATGTAAGGTTTGATATCGTAAATCGGTGTCCCGTCCATCAGATCACCGCCGCAGACATGGATCACCGGACCCACCGGCGTGTCCCATTCCACCTCCTTGATTTTTACCGATGACAGTCCCAAGGGGTTGGGCCTGAACGGCGACCGGGTGGCAAACACCCCCATTTTGGTGTTTCCACCCAACAAAGGCGGCCGCACCATCAGGCTTGCCGCCCCGTGCGTGTTGCCCGAGAACTCCCATATCAGCCACAGGAAGTCGAACTCGTCGATACCCCTGAGTGCCTCTTCATGGCGGTAGTCAGGTTCGAAGACAATCTTACCCTCCAGTTCCTGCACCAAACCGCTCTGCTTGGGGATGCCAAACTTGGTGGAGAACGGAGAGTGAAAACGTGCTATTGGGTAGATTTCCATCGTTTTGTGAGAATGTAACGTGTGGTCGATGCGATTATATTCCGTATGGCGGGTCGATAAAAATGGCTCCCGCGGCCATCAGTAGCAGTTCGGCGGCGAGCACCATTGCCGGCAGGCCGATTTCATGCCGGCGTAGCGGGCGTGACCTCAATTCGTGCACGGCAGCAGGGTATATCCACGCGAACAGGTAGTAGACCATTGTCGAGAGCATCATACCCAAGAGCATTCCGGCCAACAGGTCACCCGGATAATGTACGCCGAGATACATCCGCGAATAGCACATCAGCACTGCCCAAAGCGCCATTGGCCATGCGATGAGGTGCCTGCGGAAAACGTATGTCATCAAGAACGCGAGTCCCCAACTGTTGGTAGAGTGGGCAGAGGGAAATCCGAACGGGCCGCCCCGGTATCCGTCTACGATGTGAACCAACGGCGATATGGGGTTGTCGGGATTGGCCGGGCGCAACCTGCCCACCGCGTGGCGTACCACCGATGAGCATATTTGGTCGTCGAGCACCAACAGAATAACGGCTGCCACGATGCAGGCGGCCGCGATTCTCCGGTCGAAATGCCGGAACATCATCACAGCGAGCGACACATACAGGGGTATCCACACAAACCGTCCGCTGATCATCTCCATCAGGTTGTCGGCATAATCGCAGTGCATGCCGTTTATCCAAAGCAGTGCCTGTGTGTCCCAGTCGATGAGTGTCTGGAGCGCTGAGAGCGTAAGTTCAATCATCATTTTTCAGATATGTCTTTATATACCATTTGCGTATAAGCCTTTCCTTTGGCGAGGAATGCCGCTCTTTCCGGGCCACGGCTCACCACGGTTTTTCGCAGTTTGTGGTCATAGATCACTTCGGTGGAGTCGTCTATGATACCGAATCCGTCGTTCATCATGAAGAAGGCAAAGTGCGGGCTGTTGTGGTCAAGCATGTCTTTGCTGAATATCATGTCTCGATGGTCAATGCCGAGGCATGCCAGCAGCGTGGCAGCAATATCTTGTTGTGAGCCGTAAGTGCCTGTAACGCCGCGGCGGCCTAAAGCCCCTCCGGTCCAGATCATCGGCACATGGAATCTCCACGACTTGAAATTGTCGGGCTCCTGAGGCCATGCGCCCAAGTGGTCGGGCACAAGGAGCACCAATGACCGGTTCCATCTGCCCGATGCCTTGAGGTATCTCACAAAGCCGCCCACACAACTATCCGCATAGGCAAAGGCATTCAGAGCCTTGTCTTTCAGTCGGTTATAGGGCACGTCAAACGGCTCGTGCGAACTGGAAGTCTGTATCACCCGGAACCGGGGGGCATGAGAATGGTCGGCGGCCAACTCCTGTTCCACCCGCCTGAAGAGCAGATGGTCGGGCACGCCCCATTTGCTCAGTCGCTCGGCCACGGGGAAATCCAAGTCCTCCACCACGTCATCAAAGCCCTGATTGACCAAGAACGACCGCATGTTGGTGAAGTCGGCATCGCCCCCGTAGTAGTATTTCAGTCCCCATCCCGACCGTTTCAGGTGTCCCGACAGCGATGGGATGCGGGCGGTCTTATTGGGGAATTTCATGAGGCTCACTGTCGCCGGGGCGGGGTAGCCGAGCAGTGTGGCCACCAGTCCGCGGTCGGTGCGGAAACTGTTGGCATAGAACCGGCTGAAATAGATGCCCTCTCTCTTCAGGCCGTTGAGGTGTGGGGTGACATTCGGTTGGCGTGTCAGCGTGTCCGAGAAACTTTCCAAGACGATGAGATAAATGTCGGGTCGGCTCACCGTGAGCAACGTGTCACGACCGGCAGTGGCGTGCATGGAGGTATGGTTGAGCATGGGTGCCACAAGCCGTGCGGCCTGCTTATCGTCCATGAAATGATATTGCGAGGCGAAGTCAGACTGGTGACTCATGCTCTCCAAGAACGAGAACAACGGGTTCACCGCCGCATGGTTCAGCCGCGGGTTCTCCGAGAAATAGGCCGATCCGGTGTTGATGGCCGCCACGGTCACCCCACCGCGTATGGGAAGAAACAGCGCTCCCACCGCGACAAGCATCGCCAAATTGCCCCACCATGCCACCGGCCGGTAGGCTTGCGGCTCGAATCGTCGCAGCAAGAGGCAGAACAATCGGTAGGCAGCCCATGTCAGCACGGCCACGGCAGCCACTCCTGCCAAGCCCTGCCACCATTGCACACTGGCCATCGCGTCTTTGGGCGACGAGGTGATAAAGAATATCGGCGTGGCATCCAAGGGGAATTGCCAGTAGGCGTACAGGGCGATGTTGGCCGCAAAACTCATCGACAGCAGCATCGCGGCCACGCCAATCCATATTCTCATGATGATGCCCATGACCCGTGTGGCCCGTGGCGTGTGGAGCACGCGCAGGCCGACGCTGCTCGCCAGCAGCAGCAGACCGGGAATGGCCGTGAGGTATCCCGCCACAGACAGGTCGAGCCCGAGACCGTGCTCCACGACAGTCCAAGCCTGTGTCACGCCCCCCGCGTGGAGAAGGAGAAACACAGGCTTTTGTAATACCGACAATATGGTCCACAGGACGAATATCGACAGCAATAACAGTATTTTCTTTTTCAAGTTCAATTTACACTCATACGGGTTATTTCTCGGGCCAAAGCGTGATCTTGCCGCCCTTGTTAAGCTCGAACCACGGTTCCTCGTCTCTCAGGGAAATGTCGTCGTACTCGAACGGCACGACAACGGTCTCGTTGTAATCGAGCAACACCAGTCCCATCTTGCCGTCTTTCTCGGCGATGATGGGCATGGTGCGCAGGTCGTCCACATAGACGTATGGGGTGCGCAAGAAATCATAGGCAGGCTTGATGATGATCCTGCCCTCGTGGTCTTTGATGCCATATTTGCCGTTTTCTTCCACCACCTCGTGATAGCGTACGTATTTCTCCTGCATGCGCTCCACATAGAAATTCATCGTCTCCTCATCTCGAACCATGTCTTGGAAATAGCCGAACGAGTCGCAGAAATTGGCCATTGCCCTCGCGATGAGCATGCGCCAGTCCATACCCTTGATCACTTTACGGTTCAGGTCGATGTAGAAGGCCAGCGCCCGCTCGCGCTCCGGGATGTCCATTTGTCTGAGCCGTGCCTCAAACTTCTCAAGCATGGCCAACGAACCGTGCATCGCTTTGATGTAGCGGTGTACCTGTCGGCCCATCTCATCGCAAAAGAACTTGTCCATGCGATGGGTTTCTATCTCTTCCCTGAATATTCCTTCCATAGTTGTTCTTTTTCAAAATGTCTTCTCGAGACATTTTAGTTTGATGTTACATGATTTGCAAATTTACGAATTGTTGATGACAATTGCAAGAAAACATCAAGAAATATGCACCCCGCGGAATAACGTTTTTGCCTTCGAAATGACAGTTTTTATATTATGGTACGCCTGTCATTTTATGTTTTTGAGGGTCACAGGTTGTAAATATAGTTCGTTATCATTTTTTCATCGCCTCGAATTCCTCTTTCCTCCGTTTTGGGCCGACGGCCGGTGTAAATCGTCTCGACAGCGGGCCGA
>DBQL01000048.1:0-381 GCA_002305235.1 Prevotella sp. UBA1395
AAAGCTGGCCTTGCCCATGACGCGGCGACCCATCATTCGCCCGGCAATGACCACCTCGCGCTGCTCATCTTCCTTGAACTCGCTGATGATGTCCACGGAGTAAGCATTGGTGGAGAATTCTGCGGCCGGATAGGGGTTAATGCCCATGTTGATCAGTTCTTGCAAACTTTGGCGACGGCCAATCTCCTGCTCACTCAATTCTAAAATGTTCATGTCTGTTATATTCGAATATATTCTTTGTAATGTGCAAAGTTAATAAAAAGTATTCAAAGTAACCTGTTATTTAATAATTAATAACCACCCGTTTGTGCAACGCGCGTGCAACTTCCTCTCGCGTGGGCGTGCGCCGCCTGCCCCACGGCCTTGGTTCAGACGGCTTTG
>DBQL01000048.1:463-4540 GCA_002305235.1 Prevotella sp. UBA1395
CTTCGCGGTGCGTGTTGAGCCGGGTTGGCCGTACGAAAAGGCGTTTTTCGCGTTTCCATTCGATAGCACACGCGTCGTGATTGCTATCCTTTCGCCTTGCGATTGCTATCTTATCGCGACGCGATAAGATAGCAATCGCAAAGTCGTTTTTGTAAAATTATTACAACCGTCTGATTTTCAACAAATTCGAAACGGCCTGTTTTTGCCCTGTTTTTGTGCATGAGGGGTCTTGAATTCGCAAAATCACGCGTGTAGACAGAGGCGTTCAATATATTTCATCAGAATAAATTTTCTCGACCGTCGTGATCGAAGGGACGGGCGAGGGGCGGGAAACAGCATGGTCGCGATGATTTGTCGGTGCAAAGAGTATTAAAAAAATACGGTCCGGCATGTATCTCCGATTCTTTTTTATTATCTTTGCAATAACTACGTATAAATCATCTTCAACATGAACATAGAATTGATCAAGGAGCGCATCGGCCATCTGGACGGACTGTCGAACACGTTGGGCATGGAGTTTCTGTCTACTCCCGAGCCCGATACCTGTATGGCGCGAATGAAGGTAGACAAGTTGAATCGGCAGCCGTTTGGCTTCCTCTCGGGCGGTGCCACGCTGGCCTTGGCCGAGAATCTCGCCGGCGTGGGGTCTATGGCGCTGTGTCCCGACAAGATCTGTGTGGGCATCAACGTGAGCGGCAACCATGTGCGCTCAGTGCTCGAGGGCGACACCGTGGAGGCCGTGGCCACATTGCAGCACAAGGGTCGCACGCTCCACGTGTGGCGTGTAGACGTGATGAATGCCGGCGGCGAGCTGGTGTCGACGGTTCAGGTCACCAATTACGTGGTGTCGCCCAAGCGCGGCACGGAAAGCATAAGGAAGTCGGAGACCGAATAAAACTTGCCGCGGTGAACGCTTTGCGAACGAATTATGTGTGCTACAGGCTGCCCGAGCAAAGCCGGTACACCTACATGGCGCAGACCTCGGGCATGCCCGAGGTGGTGGGTTCGGTGGGCGATCTTGGCGGCCGCGAGGGCTTTGTCATCGCCCCCTTCGTGCCTTCGGCCGCCCATCCCGTGCTGCTGTTGCGCCCCGACGTGGTGGAGACCCGCGAGGTGAAGCCCGCTGCCGAGGTGGGCGATGGTGTGGTGAGAGACGAGATGTGTGCCGACGACCGGGAGACTTACGCCCGCGACTTCGCCCGTTTTCACGGCGAGCTGTCGGCAGGACGTTTTGACAAGCTCGTGCTCTCGCGTTGCGTGCGGGTGGACGCGACCTCGCCCGTCAGTGCCGAGGACCTTTTTCTCAAGGCCTGCCGCATCTATCCCCATCAGTTCATCGCTCTCGTGGAGATGCGGGGAGCGGGCACGTGGCTCATGGCCACGCCCGAAGTGCTGCTCGAGGGCTGTGGCGACCGGTGGCGCACGATGGCTCTCGCCGGCACGATGAGGGCCGTCGAGGCCCACCGTGACGGCGAGGGCGTGCGGTGGTCGGCCAAGAATATGGAGGAGCAACGCTATGTGAGCGCATACATTGCCCATATCCTTGCCCGGTATGGCGAGGAGGTATCGGCCCGCGGACCATTTACCACCGCGGCGGCACACCTGCTTCATCTGCGCACCGACTATGCGTTCCGCCTCAGCCACAGAGCTTTGCCGGGCGAGCTTATCGACGCGCTCCACCCCACGCCGGCGGTTTGCGGCATGCCCAAGGACGAGGCACGCCGGTTCATCGTAGATCATGAGAGCATAGACAGACAGTATTACAGCGGGTTCTGCGGACCGCTGTCGGTCGACTCGGAAACCCACCTCTACGTCTCGTTGCGTTGCATGCGGATAGACGATGGCGGGTTCGACCTCTTTGCCGGAGGCGGCATACTGCGTGACAGCGAGATGGAGACCGAGTGGCGAGAGACCCAGACCAAGCTGCAAACCATGTTACGTTTGGTAATTCAATAACATTAATCATGATGTATTCCAACAAAGAAAATGTCAATATACTGACCGCGCTGATGGTGAAATGGGGCGTGCGGCATGCCGTGGTATGCCCCGGAAGTCGCAACGCGCCTATCGTGCACAATCTCAACGAGTGTCCCGATATCCAGTGTTATCCGGTGACCGACGAGCGGTCGGCGGCATTCTTCGCCCTCGGCGTGAGTCAGGCGGAAGACGAACCGGTGATCGTATGTGTCACCTCGGGCACGGCATTGCTCAACGTGGCACCCGCCGTGGCCGAGGCGTTCTACCAGCATCGGAGGCTTATCGTCATCTCGGCCGACCGACCCGCGGCGCTCATCGACCAGCTGCAAGGGCAGACCATGCCGCAGCCGGGAGCGTTGACGACTTTTGTGCGCAAGGCGGTAGACCTGCCCGAACCGCACGACGACACCGAGCACTGGTATTGCAACAGGCTTGTCAACGAGGCGATGATCGAGTCGGTGCGCGGCGATGGCGGTCCGGTGCATATCAATGTGCCCATCTCGGAGCCGTTGTTCGACTTCTCGGTGCCATCGCTTCCCGAGGAGCGTATGGTCTCCTTTCATGGCAATGAGAGCAACCTCGAGGGGCTGACGGCCATTGCCGATGATTTCAAGAAGGCCAAACGCCCGATGATTCTCATCGGGCAGACCAAGCCCGAGAATCTCGTCGAGTGTGACGATGACCTCATGGCACTCGACGAGTATGCCGTGCTCTTCGACGAAAAACTGGGCAACGACATGATCAGCGAGCCGCAGTGTATCGACGAGATGCTCATTGCCATCGAGGAAGAAGAGGAGGATTACCTGCCCGACTTCATCGTCTATTTAGGCGGCACCTTCGTGAGCAGGCGGCTCAAGGAGTTTCTGCGCAAGGCCAAGGGTGCGCGTGTGGTGATTGTCAACGGCGACGGGGTGCTGAGAGACGTGTTCATGAATGCCACCGATGTGTTGCAGGCATCCATCCCTGACACGCTGGCGACATTGGCAAATACCGTTCGCGACAAGAAGGCCACGCCTTACCGGCGCAAGTGGGAGACCGTGGCCCATGCGTGTTACGACCGTGCGTTCACTTACGAGCCGGCCTATTCGCAGATGCTGGCCGTACAGGAACTGTGCTTCTCTGTGTCCGAATTGAACTGCGAGTTCCATTATGCCAATAGCTCTGCGGTGCGCCTCGGACTGCATTATTCTGACCAATACATGTACGTCAACCGTGGCATGAACGGCATAGAGGGGTGTCTGTCCACGGCGGTGGGGTTTGCATGCGTCATTGATGCCGTGGTGTTCTGTGTCATCGGAGACCTCAGTTTCTTCTATGATCAGAATGCGTTGTGGAACAACAACCTCACGAGCAACCTCCGAATACTGCTGCTCAACAATGGCTGCGGGGGTATCTTCCGCAGTCTGCCCGGCCTGAAGGAGAGCGCGGCATGCGAGAATCTTGTCGCCGCATCACACGAGACCACGGCCGAGGGCATCTGCATGGAGAACGGCGTGAAATACATCGCCGCGCATAATGAGGCTGAATTGCACGAGGGTATCATGCAACTTGTCGTGGCAGACAGTCTGCAACCCATTCTCTTGGAGGTCTTCACAGATGCCAAGGAAGACGACCGAGTGGTGCAAGACTATTTTTATGGTGAGAAAAAACAAATGAATTAATCAATATATCAGCAATGAATCAACGTGAATGGAAAAAGATCGAGGGCTTCGATTTCAAGGAGATCCTCTTCGAAGAATACAATCATATCGCCAAAATCACCATCAACAGGCCACGCTATCGCAACGCGTTCACGCCACTGACCGTACAGGAGATGGGACTGGCTTTTACCTATTGCCGAGACAATCTCGATATCCGGGTGGTGATATTGACCGGTGCCGGCGACATGGCTTTTTGCTCGGGGGGCGACATGAACGTCAAGGGCAGGGGCGGATACATCGGTGGCGATGGCGTGCCGAGGCTTAATGTGCTCGACGTGCAGATGCAGATTCGCCGACTGCCCAAGCCTGTTATCGCAATGGTCAACGGTTATGCCATCGGCGGCGGACATGTGTTGCATGTGGTATGCGACCTTACGGTGGCTTCCGAGAATGCCATTTT
>DBQL01000048.1:4586-10937 GCA_002305235.1 Prevotella sp. UBA1395
CAGATGGGTTTGGTCAACAAGGTGGTGCCTCAAGACCGACTTGAGGACGAGTGCGTGGAGTGGGCGGAGACCATGATGGAGCGTTCGCCATTGGCATTGCGCATGATGAAGGCCGGCTTCAATGCTGAACTCGACGGGCAGGCGGGCATTCAGGAGTTGGCAGGCGATGCCACCATGCTCTATTATACGCTCGATGAGGCTCAGGAAGGTGCCCGCGCGTTCTTGGAAAAGCGTAAGCCCGACTTCGATAATTACCCCAAATTTCCATAAGAAGGGGCTGCTGCGAAGACAATCATGATATACTTTGCTTCACACTTTTCACCTTGGTTGACATGGCGCGCCGTCTGATATGGCGTGCCATGCCGTNNGTTCGTTATGACGTGTCACGCAATCTGATATAAAACGATATGAGGTATAAGGCTTCTTTCTTTGACCGTGTATTACACTTCAAAGAACCTGCGGGAACGAGCAGGGGAGTGTATGTCACGCACCATTCTTACTATGTAAGGATAGAGCGAGAGGGGGTGGTGGGCATCGGCGAATGTTCGGCATTGCCCGACCTGAGTTGTGATGCCCTGCCGCCAAACCGCTATGAGGAGGTGCTCGGCAGGGCTTGCGCATTTGTCGAGCAGGCCGGAGGCATACCCTACGAGATGCTTCGCGGCTATCCGTCCATACTCTTCGGGCTTGAGACTGCCTTCCTGCAGGTGGACGCAAAAGGGTCTGCGGCCCTTTTCGATACTCCCTTTTCGCGTGGCGAAGCGGGTATCACCATCAACGGATTGGTGTGGATGGGCAGTTTCGAGGAGATGTTCAGGCGTTTGCAAGAGAAGTTGGAGGCAGGCTTTCGGTGTGTGAAACTCAAGATCGGGGCTATCGACTGGGAGCGTGAGATGGATCTCATCAGGCACATCCGAGCACATTTCCCGAAGTCGGATATAGAGTTGCGGGTGGATGCCAACGGGGCTTTCACGCCCGCAAACGCCTTGGAACGCATGGAACTTCTTGCCCGATACGACATTCACAGCATCGAGCAACCTATCCGCCGGCATCAGTGGCGCGAGATGAGCCGTCTCTGTCGGGAGTCGCCTTTGCCCATTGCCTTGGACGAAGAACTTATCGGTGTGAACCGGCCCGATATGAAACAACGGTTGCTCGACACCGTCAATCCTCAGTTTCTCGTGCTCAAACCCAGTCTGCACGGAGGCATGACGGGATGCCGTGAGTGGATAGGCATGGCCCGTGAGCGTGGCATCGGCACATGGATCACATCGGCATTGGAGAGCAATGTGGGCCTGAACGCCGTGGCACAGTTCTGCGCAGAGGTCTATGGTCCGCAGCCATCCATGCCCCAAGGATTAGGCACGGGCATGCTTTACACCGACAATATCGACATGCCCTTGCAGATCAGAGGAGATAAACTATGGTACTTGGCGAATTCCTGAGCGAGTGGAACAACGACGCACCGGTTGTCAAGGTTCAGACAAGCGGGTCTACCGGCACCCCCAAAACGATGTGGGCGGAGAAGGCGCGCATGCTCGCCTCGGCCCGAATCACCTGCGATTTTCTCGGGTTGAAGGCCGGCGACACCGCCCTGCTCTGCATGAACCTCGACTATATCGGTGCCAAGATGATGGTGGTGAGGTCTTTAGAGCGTCAGATGCGGCTTGTGACCGTCGCGCCATCGGGCCATCCTTATCGTGAGCTTCCGCCGCAATACCGTGGCGAAGGAGCCATCACCTTTGCCGCGATGGTGCCCCTTCAAGTTTATAACAGCCTGCGCACGCCCGAGGAGTCGGCTTGGCTTCGGAGCATAGACCATCTCATTATCGGCGGAGGGGCCGTCGAGGTGCAGTTGGAACGGCAGCTGCGAGACTTCCCAAACCATGTCTGGAGCACCTATGGCATGACCGAGACGCTCTCGCATATCGCCCTGCGACGCCTCAACGGACCATCGGCAAGCCCGTGGTACACACCCTTCCCGTCGGTGGAGGTCAGTCGCGACGACGACGAGTGCTTGGTGATCGACGCCCCATTGGTGCACGAGGGGCGTCTCGTGACCCACGACAGGGTGGAGCTGTCGGCCGACCATCGCTTCCGCATCTTGGGTCGAAGAGACAATGTCATCGTCTCCGGCGGCGTCAAGATACAGATCGAGGAGGTGGAAAACAGCCTTCGCCCGTTCCTGTCAAAGCCCTTTCTCATCACCTCGGCGAGCGACGAAAAGTTTGGCGAACGGGTGGTGTTGCTCACCGAGCAGACCGACCTTGCCGAGATTTCCGAGGTGTGTGTGAATGCCCTTCCTAAGTATTGGGTGCCCCGCCAGTATGTGCACGTGGAGCGCATACCCCTCACGCCCAACGGCAAGCCGGCGCGCGCCGAGGCCCGATTGCTGGTCAAGGCATAGTGTCATGCCATCTAAAATGGGATTTGTCCGCCGCGGTGGCGGGCAAATCCCATTTTTCTTGTCTGTTCACGAGAGCGTCGTCACTTGACGGCCTTCACCCCACGCTGTGTCGGAATCACCCTCCGGATGGTGCCATCGGCATTGAATTCCATTTTATCAATACAAGTCTCGCGGTGTATGCCCGGCGCTTTCGACCTGTCGACATGGTTCTTGTTGATACGATGGTAGACGACATACCACTCGTCGCGGCCCGGAATCTGCAGCACCGAGTTGTGTGCCGGACCGTAAATCTCCTGCTCCGGGTCTTGAATGAGCACGATAGGGTCTTTGGCCACCTCTATCGGGCCGAGCGGACTGTCGCTCGTTCCGTAGGCCACATGATAGTTGGGCGACCCCGTGTCGTCCACGCTCCAGTGGAAATAATACTTCCCGTTGCGATAAAACACGTATGTACCCTCGCGATAGGCATAGTCTTTCAGACTGCCTCCACGCGGCGTAAGCACCCGCTCGGTTTCCTTTTTGATGCTCACCATATCGTCGTTCAGCTCGGCTCCGGCCATGTATCCGTTGCCCCAGTAGAGGTAATACTTGCCCGATACGGGGTCTTGAAACACGTCCACGTCAATCTGTTGCCCGTGGTTCTGGCCCTGCGGGCGATGGTCTATGATGGGTTTGCCATAGTCTGTGAACGGTCCGGTGGGCGTGTCGGCCACGGCCACCCCGATGGCTTTGCCGTGTCCCGTCTCGCCACTGTAATAGAAATAATACTTGTAGTCGTTGCCCTCCTTTTTCTCGATGATGGCCGGCGCCCACGCGTTGCCGCTTGCCCACTTGGTGTCGCGGGGCAGGTTCAGGTTGATGCCCTCATATTTCCATTGAGTAAGGTCGGCCGATGAGAACACGGTGAAATACCATCCGCCCCATCCCGGCGTGCCGTCGGTGGTGGTGTAGATATAATAGCGCTTGGTCTCATTGGAGTAGATCACCTCCGGGTCGGCGTGAAATCCCGGCAGGATGGGGTTTCCGCTGAAGGTCTGTGCGGTTGCCTGAAGCGCGCAGGCAGTCATTGCCGCGAGTAGAGTCTTTTTCATCATTGGGTGAAAATCGTTGTTTATCTGAAGTTAGCGTTGTTTTTGTGTGTATGGTCGTCATCCCTCTCTGAAGAAGTCGAGGGCCTCCTTGATTTCCTCTTGGCTCGCCGTTTGGTTGATACGGATATCTCCCACGTTGCCGAGGAGCGTGAAGTTGATGTTTCCCGCGGTGTTCTTCTTGTCGTGACGCATAAGCGCGATAAGTTCGTCATAGTCGTCGCAGGTGATGGCAAACGCCCCGTAGTTCTCACGGATGAAGCGCACGGTCTGCTGCATCTTGTCGGTGGGGAACCCTGTCTTCACGGCCGAGAGATACAGTTCGCATATCATGCCGTAGGCCACGGCATACCCGTGCAGCAGAGGTTCGGCCTTGTCGGCCTTCTTGAGCGAGAAACTTTCAAAGGCGTGCCCGAAGGTATGGCCGTAGTTCAGCGCCTTGCGCAGTCCTGTTTCCTTGGGGTCTTGTGTCACGATGCCTTCCTTGACCCTCACCGAGCGGGCCAGCAGGTCGGCCAACAGCGACAGGTCGGGGTTGCCAAGGTCAAACCTCAGCAGCTCGGCCCGGTGTTTCTCGTCGGAGATCAGTCCGTGTTTCAGCATCTCGGCATAACCCGACCGCATGTTCTTGTCGTCCAAAGTGCTCAGGAATCCGGTGTCGAGTATCACGAATTTGGCATTGTTGAACACGCCGATCTCGTTTTTCAGTCCGCCGAAATTGATACCCGTCTTGCCGCCCACCGACGCGTCTACCATCGCGAGCAGCGTCGTGGGCAGGTTGATGAAGTCGATGCCCCGCTTGAAAGTCGACGCGGCGAATCCGCCAAGGTCGGTTACCATGCCTCCGCCCAAGTTGAGCAGGCACGAGTGGCGGGTTGCGCCGCCGCGCTCAAGCTCTTCCCACACGTGCACGAGCGAGGTGAGGTTCTTGTGGGTGTCGGTGGCCTTGATGGTGATGAGCTGTGCGTGTTTCAGGCTGTACAGGGGTTGCAGCACCGGCCAGCAAGTGTTCTTGGTGGTCTCGTCTACAAGCACAAATATCTTGTCGTGTTCGCATTCGGAGATGGCGGTGGCAATCTCGGTTTGAAGATTCTTGGGGAAAATTACTCTCTGGTTCATAAGCATACTCTGTTTTCAATCCTTACAAATTTACGGATAAAAGGTTGTCATACGGTCAAGGCGACAGGTATAATTAAGGCTTTTTAACGCGAAGCGATTTCCAAATGGCCCGGCCGGCACCTTTCCCCCGTGCTTGTCATGGTAAGAAAATGTTGCGAATCATCTTGACAAAATCGGCTTTCATTTTCGATTATTTTCCATTGACCGACGTCTCGGGTGCAAATATGCGCAAAATGAACCTGTTTTTGTAATTTTCTGATAATCAACAATGTATATCGGTATGGGCGCATTTTGCCGACCTTTACGCCTTGCCTGTCGTGCGATTGTTATCTTTTCGCGTCGCGAAAAGGCCCTTTTCGTCTCGCGTCTGCATGGTAATCGCGTCGTGAAAGGGCCTTTGACGTGTCACGAATAAGGCACTTTTCATGCTCAACGTTGGCGGAATGACCGTGAAAGGAGACAAAATATTTACAAAACTTACAAATTCTTTTGCCGGAACAGAGCTGCCGGAAGTGTTAAATTTTTGATTATTTCTTTACGGAAATACAGTTTGTGCCGGCGTCGCGGCCATGTATTGCGAACGATGTCACAATGGGCCGGGGCCATGTAAGGCCGGGTGATGACAGGGCAATGTGAGGGCAGGAGGGGCGCGAAAAGTCTGTTGGGCAACGCTGTTGTCAGTCTTGCCGGGAAAAAAGAATAAGCGATGACGGACGATTTTTTTAGTGTATGAGTTAAACCAATACAATCGGGATGCGTCTTAGAAGTATGTACAACCAACTACAATAGCGTTCAAAGTATGAAGAAAGGTCTACTTCTGGCATTGCTGATGATGGTATCAGTGATTGCCGGAGCCCAAAACAGAGAGATTTCGGGTATTCTCGTTGACAAGGATTCCAAGGAAGCCGTTCCGATGGTTACCGTCCAATTGTTGAAAATGGACTCCACCTACGTGACCGGCACGGTGTCTAACGACAGCGGAAAGTTTGTGATTCAGGCACCGGCCAACGAGAAATACATTCTCAAACTGTCGAGCGTGGGCTATATCACCTCCACCAAACGATTGCAGATCGAGGGCGACCACGACCTGAACATGGGCACGGTGGTCGTCAGCTCGGATGCCGTGATGCTGAAAGAAGCGCAGATTACGGCCCAAGCCCTGAAGGTGACGGTGAAGGAAGACACCTTTGTATATAACAGTTCGGCCTACCGCACGCCCGAGGGCTCGGTCATCGAGGAACTCGTGAAGCGGCTTCCCGGAGCGCAGGTAGACGAAAGCGGCAAGATTACCATCAACGGCAAGGAGGTGAAGAAGATTCTTGTCGACGGCAAGGAGTTCATGACCGGCGACACCAAGACGGCCATGAAGAACATCCCCACGTCTATCATCGCCAAGGTAAAGGCATACGACCAGAAGAGCGACCTGTCGCGCGTGACCGGCATTGACGACGGCGACGAGCAGACAGTGCTCGACTTCGGCACCAAACCGGGCATGGGCAAGGGCCTGATGACCAATGTCGACGTGGCCGTGGGAACCAAGGACCGGTATTCGGGAAGGCTCTTCGGAGGATATTTCGACAAGTCGTTCCGCATCTTCGGAATGGGCAATGCCAACAATGTGAACGACATGGGCTTCGGCGGTCGTGGCGGAAACTTCGGAGGTGGGCGCAACGGACTCAACGCCTCGAAGATGGCCGGGTTGAACCTGAACTATGAAAAGAAAGACACCTTGCAGGT
>DBQL01000048.1:10957-12899 GCA_002305235.1 Prevotella sp. UBA1395
CCAACAGCATCAACCAAAACTATTCGAGAGGCGACCAGTTCAACGCACGTGCCCGGATAGAGTGGACCCCCGACTCGATGCGCGACATCATGTTCAGGCCATCGGTGAGCCTGAACACCAACGACGGACTGTCGTCAAACCGCGCCGCGTCGTTCAACGCCGACCCCTACCTCTATGTGACCGACCCCCTCTCGGCAGAATCGATGGCTGCCCTCGACGCGGACAGCATGATCGTGAACTCCAACCAGAGCAACAGTATCAGCTATTCCAACTCGAAGAGCGTGAGCGCCATGCTGCAATATAACCAGAAACTGAACAGCAAGGGAAGAAACCTGACCCTCCGCGCCGACGTGAATTACAGCACGGGAAACTCCAAGAGCCTCTCCACCAACAATGTGCACCTGTACCAAATAGAGAATATGCTCGGCCTCGACTCGGCATATCAGACCAACAGATACACCGTGACACCCACCAAAAACTGGGGGTACACCCTGCAGACCACATACAGCGAGCCGTTGTGGAAGGCCACTTTCTTGCAGTTGCGCTATCAGTTCAGCTATAATTACAGCAAGAGCGACCGCGCGACCTACGACTTCTCCAATCTGGGTGAGGACTTCTTCTCGGGACTGTCGACGGGCTACCGGACATGGGACAGCTACCTGAACATGCTGGAACGCGACTATACCACCTATCGTGACGATGACCTGAGCCGATTCTCGGAATACAAGAACTACACCCACAACATCGAGTTGATGTTCAGAATGATACGCACCAAGTACCAGTTGAACGCCGGAGTGATGTTCCAACCGCAGCACTCTAACTATGTGCAGAACTATCAGGGCGTTGCCGTAGATACCGTGCGCAATGTGTTCAACGTGGCACCGACCTTCGATTTCCGCTATCGGTTCAACAAGGTGAGCAACCTGCGCGTGAACTATCGGGCCTCTACCAGCCAGCCAAGCATCAGCCAGCTGCTCGATATCTATGACGATTCCGACCCGCTCAATATCTCGACGGGTAACCCCGGACTGAAACCGGCATTCACACAAACGTTCCGTTTGTTCTATAACGGATACTTCGAGGCCACCAAACGCTCGGTGATGACTAACGTACAGTTTAATACGACGAGCAACTCCATTAGCAACAAGGTGACCTACGACGAGAAGACCGGCGGACGAACCACACGCCCGGAGAATATCAACGGCGACTGGAACCTGAACGGCATGCTGATGTTCAACACGCCGCTCGACACCGCCGGGTACTGGAACGTGAATACGTTTACCAACGTGAATTACAGCAATAATGTGGGATATGTAAGTCTGAGTCGCACCGCCGACTCTGAAAAGAACACCACCAAGGACATGAGCATCAGCGAACGCCTGTCGGGTAGCTATCGCAACAACTGGCTCGAGGTGGAGCTTGACGGGTCGCTGACCTATCGCCATACCCGCAACCAGCTGCAGGCCACGGCCAATCTCGACACATGGCAGTTTGCCTACGGAGTGAATGTCAATGCCACCGCGCCGTGGGGAACGACGTTTGCGACAGACATCCACATGAACAGTCGCCGCGGATACAATGATAATTCGCTCAACACCAACGAACTGGTGTGGAACGCGCAGATCTCGCAGAGCTTCCTCAAGGGCAAGCCACTCACCGTGATGCTGCAGTTCTATGACATTCTTCAGAACCAAAGCAACCTGAGCAGAAGCATCTCGGCCATGATGAGAAACGATACGGAGTACAACTCGATCAACAGTTATGTGATGCTGCGCGCCAACTATCGCCTCAACCTCTTTGGCGGACGGAGCGCGCACCAAGGCATGGACGGTCCCGGATTCGGTCCCGGCAACAGAGGCCAGCGTGGCAATCGTGGCGGCTTTGGCGGTGGGCGGCCCGCGCGTGGCGGCTTTGGCGGCGGTCCGATGTTTGGCGATTGACA
>DBQL01000048.1:12980-21875 GCA_002305235.1 Prevotella sp. UBA1395
CCGGCAGGCCGCGAACCACGTCTTCGATGACCTTTGGAAAGTGTTCCATCTCCAAGAGATGCTCTTTCGCGGCAATATCGTCGGCGGTGTCGGTGGGCAGGATGGCCGTCTTGAACTGGGCAATGATNNCCTCTCCGGCAGCCTTGACGGCCTCGTGCACATGATGTCCCCACATGCCCTTGCCACCGTATTTGGGGAGCAAGGCGGGGTGGAGGTTGATCATGCGGTGGTCGAATGCTTCAAGAAGGTAGTCGGGAATGAACAGCAGGAAACCCGCGAGGACGATGAACCGGATGTTGAACTCTTGCAGAACGGGCATGAGCCGGTCTGGCGAGTTGAACTCCGACTTGGGCAGAACACGGGTCTCAACGCCCAAGTTCCGGGCACGCACGAGAGCGTATGAGTCGGCCTTGTTGCTCAGTACGAGGCTCACGCGGATGTCGGGATGATGGTCGAAATAGCGGATAATGTTCTCACAATTGGTGCCACTACCCGATACAAAGATGGCGAGATTTGTCATTGGTCTTGTTATTTAAGGTGATTTCGATGATTGATGAGCTTCGGACGGCTCGACGATGAAGGGTCATTCGTTCCAGTCTTCATCGTCGAAGCCGAACATGGCAGGGTCTGCGAAGGCATCGAGGGCACGCCGGTCTTTCTTCGTGGGGCGTCCCGTGCCGCGCGCACGGTCTACGAATCCGCTGATGCGGCTCATCTCCAGCAGCTCGTACTGCTTGGGGTCGGTGACATTCTCATAGACCATCGGCACCAGCTTGGCGCCGACGCGCTGCTCGATGCACGCCATGACCTTGAACGAATAGGTGATGGGAGGCTTCTTGACGCTGATGACGTCTCCCTCCTTGATGACATGACTGGGTTTCACGTTGCTTCCGCCAATGGTGACGCGGCCGTTCTTGATGGCGTCGGAAGCCACCGAGCGCGTCTTGAAGATGCGGGCGGCCCACAGCCATTTGTCGATGCGGGCGGAAGGCCCGGACTTAGGCATGCGAAGGTTGGGAGAGTCGTTGGTCATTGCTTTTTGCGTTTACCTAATTTGTTATATTGATTCATCGTGTTATTGATGCCTTGGAGAACAAAGCTCTTGATGATCTCGCCGGCCGTGTCGAAGGTGGGTTGCAACACTTTCAGGTCGTCCTCTGAGTAACGCCCGAGTACCCAGTCAACCTGTCGGCCGCGCGGATAGTCGTTGCCCACGCCGATACGAAGGCGGGCGTAGTTATCGCCAATGAGCTGGATGATATGCCCCAAGCCGTTGTGCCCGCCATTGCTTCCGCCGGCTTTCAGGCGGAAATCGCCGAGCGGAAGAGCCACGTCGTCACTGATGACGAGCAACCGGCTTTCGTCGATCCTCTCCTCGTTGAGCCAGTAGCGCACGGCGTTGCCACTGAGATTCATGAAGGTGGTGGGCTTGAGCAGAATGATTTTACGGCCTTTGAGCGATGTTTCGGCCACAAATCCGTAACGCTTATCCTCAAAATAAATATTGGACGCCTTAGCAAAAGCGTCCAATACCATAAATCCTGTATTGTGTCGGGTGCCGGCGTATTCATCGCCCGGATTGCCCAATCCACAAATCAAATACTTGTCCATTCAGCTTATTCAGCGTTGGCTGCGGCTGCGGCTGCCGCAGCGGCATTACGTGTCATCTTGATGGAGCAAACGATAACGTCTTTGCCGGTGGCAATCTCAAGACCCTCATAAGAGAGTTCGCCAACCTTGATGCTCTTGCCAATCTTCAGGGCAGTCACATCAACATCGAGACGCTCGGGAATCTGACGGTAGGGAGCTGTAACGTTGATCTTACGGATGGAGAGATTCATGCGACCGCCATCGCGTACACCCTGTGCCAAACCAACGAGGTTAACGGGAATGCCGATGGTGATGGCCTTCTCCTCATTGATCTCGTAGAAGTCTACGTGCAAGGGGGCATCTGTCGTGGGATGGAACTGAATCTCCTTCATCACGGCCTTGTGGGCCACGCCGTCAATGGTGAGATTGACTACATAGATGTGGGGAGTGTAGATGAGCTTACGCAGTTCGCTGAACGAAGATGCGAAAGCCAAAGCCACGGGTTTGCCGTCTTCTTTGGCCTCACCATAAAGGTTGCAGGGAATGAATCCTTCTTTACGAAGGGCTTTTGAAGATTTCTTGCCAAGTTCGGCACGCTTCTTACCTGTGAGACTGATTTCTTTCATGATTCTGAAAAATAAAAAGAATGTGTTACTCTAAATTAAAAATGTTGATTAATTCACCATCACACTGGAATCACTTTCCAATCTGAAAATGCGGGTGCAAAGGTACGTTTTTTATTTCAAATGTGCAAAGTTTCCATAAAAAATAAAGTTTTATAGCGTGTATTCTTGCATGAGAATGGAATTTTAGCTACTTTTGCACGGTAACAACAAATAGAACACGCAGATAAAGTAAGAGTAATGATCAATAGGGATTTAATACGAATCAAGATAGTTCAGTTAACCTATGCATACTATCAAAATGGCAACAAGAACATGGATAATGCTGAGAAGGAGTTGCTTTTCAGTCTTTCGAAGGCTTACGATCTATATATCTGTCTTCTCGATCTCATTGTTGCCGTGACCAAGGAAGAGCGTCATCGTGTGGAAGTGCTGGGTCAGCGGGCTGAGCGTGAGGGTGAAGAGTTGCCGTCACAAAAATTTGCATACAACCAGTTTGCCGTGCAACTGGAAGAGAACAAGATGCTCACCGACTTCTTGGACGATAAGAAGCTCACGTGGGATGAGGATATCGAGTTTGTAAGAAAGATGTGCAACCAGATTGAGCAGAGCCAGATCTATAAGGACTATATGGCTGTGGCAGAGAGCGATTATGAAGAAGATCGTGAGCTGTGGCGCAAGATTTATAAGATGCTGATACAAGACAACGCCGATTTGGATGCCATCTTGGAGGAAAAGAGCTTATATTGGAACGATGACAAGGAGATTGTAGATACATTCGTGTTGAAGACCATCAAGCGCTTTGATCCCAAGAACCGGAACAAGCAGGAGCTTTTGCCGGAATACAAGGATGATGAGGACAAGGAGTTTGCCCGCAAGTTGTTTCGTGCCACAATTCTTAATGCCGACAGCTACCAGCGCTATATGAGCGAGACATCGCGCAACTGGGATTTCTCAAGACTGGCCTATATGGATGTGGTCATCATGCAGATTGCCATCGCCGAGATGCTCACATTCCCGGGAATCCCGGTGTCGGTGACGATCAACGAGTATGTGGAGTTGGCCAAATTATATTCCACTCCGCGCAGCGGGGGATATATAAATGGTATGCTCGATGCCATAGCCCGCTTCCTGATTGCCAACGGCAAGATGTTCAAGGATATGCCCGAGTACCGCCAACGCCATTCCGAGGGAGAGGTGCGGCGTAACGATGGCGACGGCGAGGCTCCGATGCGGTTTGTGCATCGCCCACGGGTGGGCGAGATGCCGGTGGCTCCCGCCAAGCGCAGGGATGACATGCCGGATGCTTCGGACAATGCTGATGAGAATGTAGACGATACACAAGCATAACAAAATCATAGATAATATAAATAATATGAGTACATTAGTATTAGCTGCTCAGGCAGCACCCAATGGCGGAATGGGCGGTATGCTCATCATGATGGTGGCCATTTTTGCCATCATGTGGTTTTTCATGGTGCGTCCCCAACAGAAGAAGCAGAAGAAGATTCGTGAGTTTCAGAATTCGCTTCAGGAAGGTACCCGGGTGGTTACCGGCGGTGGTATCTATGGGACGGTGAAGCGTATCGATCAGGCCAAGAGCGTGGTTGAGGTGGAAATCTCGCGCGGTGTGGTGATCTCTGTTGACAAGGGTTATGTCTTCGCGGATGCAACCCAGCAGCAGCCCAATGCTTAAATTCGGAGAATATATCAAATTTATCAGAGGCTTCTTGTTCATAGGGTTGAACAAGGAGTTTCTGATTTTTCTGTTCTTTTTGGCCGTGAGCGGAACCTTTTGGTTGTTGATGACGCTCAATGAGACCTATGAAAAAGAGCTGCCGGTCGTTGTGCGCCTTGCCGGAGTGCCTCAAAATGTGGTGGTGACCACAGAGATGTCTGACACGGTATATGTGAATGTGAAGGACAAGGGGTTTATGCTGCTGTCTTATACCACAAGCAACAAGCTGCATCCCGTGACCATTAACTTCGGTGCATACGCCAACAAGCAGACCGGACACGGGCAGGTTCCCGTGGCCGATTTGCAGCGATTCGTCAGGCAACAGCTGTATGCCTCGACGGCAATCACGTCGATCAAGGCCGACAGACTGGACTTCTTCTTCAATTACGGGCGCAACAAGGAAGTGCGGGTGAGACTCGCCGGCAACATCATTCCGAGCGAGAACTACTACCTTTCACATGTGCAGTTCAGTCCGGAGAAGGTGACCGTTTACTCGAGCAAAAGCAAATTGGACAGCATCGAGTCTGTAATGACCGAGTATCTCAATATTATTAATTTTGACGACACGGTGGTGAAGGTGGTCAAGCTCAAACCCATGCTGGGAGTGAAGTTTGTGCCCGACAAGGTGAAAATCACGCTATATCCGGATGTGCTCACCGAAGAGAGTCTCGAAGTGCCTATTACGGCTATCAATAAACCCGACGGAATGGTGATTCGTACGTTTCCCCAACGGGTGAAAGTGCGCTTCACGGTGGGGGCGAGCATGTATCGGTATATCAACCCCACAGACTTCCATGTCGTGGTGGATTACCGTGAAATAGTGGCCCGGCCGTCAGACAAGTGCACCCTTATCCTGCAAAGCAAGCCGCGGGGCGTGAACAATGTTCAACTGGAAATGCAGCAGGTAGACTACCTTATCGAGCAATAGATGACAAAGATAGCGATCACCGGAGGCATCGGGAGTGGCAAAAGCTATGTATGTAACTTGCTCGAGAGACGTGGCATCAAGGTTTATGACAGTGATGCCGCGGCCAAACGACTTATGAGACAGGATGCCGAGATCAGAGATCGGTTGAGCAGTCTTGTGGGGAGTGAGGTGTATGTGGGCTGTGAATTGCAGAAGTCGGTGCTCGCCAAGTACCTTCTTCAGTCAGAAGAGAACAAGTTGGCAATCGATGATATTGTGCACCCGGCAGTGGCCCGCGATTTCCTTCAGAGTGGGTACACATGGTTGGAAAGTGCCATTCTCTTTGATAGCGGCTTCGACCGACGTATTGCTTTCGACTACATCGTAGGTGTTGCGGCCCCTGTGGAAACACGTATCTCAAGGGTGATGGCTCGAGATGGCATCAGCAGAGAGAAGGCCTTGGGCTGGATCGAGCGTCAGCTGCCGCAGGAAGAGGTGGTCAGCCGATGCCATTTTGTGATCGAAAACGATGGAGAGCGTGACCTGAATGAACAAATCAATCAATTAATCATACAAATAAATAATATTTAGAAATGGAAACAATACTATCAATTGCCGGTAAACCCGGACTGTATAAACTCGTGTCTCGCGGTAAGGGCACACTCATCGTAGAGACGATCGACAGTGCGCACCGCCGTTTACCGGCCTTCTCTACCGACCGTGTCACGAGCCTTGGAGACATTGCCATGTACACCGACGCAGACGATATCGCGCTGTGGGAGGTGTTGACCAAGCTCGGTGAAAAGGAGAACCTCGGAACGTCATCGCTAAACTATAAGAAGTGTTCGAGCAAGGAGCTTCGCGATTATTTTGCCGAAGTGCTGCCCAACTTCGACCAAGACCGCGTACACGACAGTGATATCAAGAAACTGTTACAGTGGTATAATATATTGGTTGAGAATGGCTTGACCGACTTCAAGGCGATACTGGCCCCCACGGAAGGCGATAATATCGACGATCGTAAGGGCGAAGAATGATGTCTGCTGCTGTTCCTGATACACCCTTGGGGCAGTGAAGGAACGGGAATGATGATATAACAATGCCACCCTGTCATATCTTTAATGACAGAGTGGCATTGTTTTTGGATTGGTATGTGTATTGCATTTGGTGATGTAGATGAGTTCATCAATCGAGAATAACATTCAAGTAATCATTCAATAATTAAAGAAAGATATGAACATGTACACACGCAATGGTTGGCTTCCCGAAGTCTTCAACGACTTCTTTGATACAAACAGTATGTCGCGTACCAGTGCAACGGCACCGGCCATCAACGTACTTGAGAGCAACTCGCAATATACAGTGGAGCTGGCTGCTCCCGGACTGAAGAAAGAAGATTTCGCGGTCAATGTCAATGCCGATGGCGATCTCACTG
This sequence comes from Prevotella sp. UBA1395, assembly GCA_002305235.1. Lineage (GTDB taxonomy): Bacteria > Bacteroidota > Bacteroidia > Bacteroidales > Bacteroidaceae > Prevotella. The sequence goes on from DBQL01000048.1 coordinate 19,274, forward strand.
TCAAGATGATGAAACAGCAGTCGGACAAGGATGAGACGGCCCGTTATCTGCGCCGGGAATTTGCCTATTCCAAGTTTGAACAGACCTTGATTCTCCCCAAGGATGTAGACCGTACGAAGATTGCCGCCCGTGTGGCCGACGGTGTACTTACCGTTGACTTACCTAAAATCAACAAGGAAGAGCAGAAGGTTGTCAGAACAATAGATGTGTCTTGATAATATGAAAGTTGGTTAACTGCATATAAATTTAGATTGGTAGATTGTTAGTTTGTTTCCCCGAATACATTGATATTCGGGGATTTTTTGTACTTTTGCGCACTCAATTATACCATATTTATATGTTATCACAAATGTTATTTTCGTTTGCCGCTCCTCAGATGTGGCTGCAAATCGTTTTGTTTGTTGTTGGAATCGGCATAGTGTTGTGGGGCGCCGACCGTCTCACCGACGGTGCGGTGGGCATCGCCGAGCGCATGGGAGTGCCGCAAATCGTTATCGGTCTCACCATTGTGGCCATGGGAACGTCGATGCCCGAGTTTTTCGTGAGCTTCATGTCGGCCGTCAACGGTACGCCCGACTTGGCCGTGGGAAATGTCGTGGGAAGCAATATTTTCAATTCTTTGTTTATCGTTGGTTGTGCCGCGGCGGTCTCGCCGATAGTCATCTTGCACAATACGGTCAAGAAAGACATACCTTTTGGTTTGGTGGCTTCGGCCGTTTTGCTCATCATGTGCTTAGATTCGGGCATCAGTAGGGTAGACGCTTTGTTGATGCTCCTGATGTTCGTGTTTTTCATGTACAATACGGTTAAGATAGCTCGAGAGGACAATACGGGTGAGAACATGCCCTCGGACAGCTCCGAACCGAAGGCAGAAGAAACCAAGAAGCCTGTTGGTATGGGCAAAGCCATACTCTTGACCTTGGTTGGTCTGGTATGTCTTATTTTGGGTTCCAATGTCTTTGTGGATAATGTGTCGGCCATTGCGCGCAGCTTGGGAATGAGCGATGCCCTCATCGGACTTACCATTGTGGCCTGTGGCACATCCTTGCCCGAGCTTGCCACGAGTGTGGTGGCCGCGCGTCGGGGCAACAGTGGCATCGCCATTGGTAATGTCTTGGGTTCCAATGTGTTCAATATCCTTGGTATCTTGGGTCTCACCGGACTCATTTCGCCGATGCAATTGCAGGGTATCACCAACGTCGACCTCTCTGTCATGGTGATTGCCGTGGTCTTGCTTTGGCTGTTCTCCTATACCAAATATCTCATTGCCCGATGGGAAGGCGGTGTGCTGATACTTACCTTTGTGGGCTATTTGACCTACCTCATCACGCAGACGGCATGACCATCTGAAGTTATTTTTNNGTGGAAAAACGGTTGCAAATGGTATTTTTATTGTACCTTTGCAACCGAATAGAGTGCTTGATAAACCTCTTTAAAAACAAGAACATGAATCAAAAACAGAACGTGAGTGTGCTGTTTATGCTTTTCGGCATACTCTTTTGCGTTTGTCTTATTGCGGCGAACGTATTGGAAACAAAGCAAATAGCGGTAGGTCCCATCAGTCTTACAGGTGGTTTAATCGTATTCCCCGTGTCATACATCATCAATGATTGTGTGAGTGAGGTATGGGGATTTCGTAAGGCCCGTCTGCTCATTTGGACCGGTTTTTCCATGAATTTCCTCTTTGTGGCCTTGGGAGCTATCTGTGATCTCATCCCCGGGGCACCTTACTGGACCAATGACGCCGGTTTTCATGCCATCTTCGGATTGGCCCCACGTATCGCGATGGCATCGTTTGTAGCTTTCGTGGTGGGTAGTTTTATCAATGCTTACGTCATGAGTCGCATGAAAATCCGTGACGGGGGCCGTCGCTTTTCGGCCCGAGCCATTTTCAGTACCATAGCCGGAGAGAGTGCCGACTCCATCATCTTCTTCCCCCTTGCGTTAGCCGGCGTGGTGCCGGCCGCAGAGCTTCCTTGGCTCATGCTGTGGCAGGTGATTCTCAAGACGGTGTATGAGGTCATTGCCTTGCCACTCACTATTCGCATCGTGAAGCATCTGAAGGAGCACGAGGGCGAGGATGTTTACGACAATGGCATCAGTTATAGTATATGGAAAGTTTTTAACTTGGGATAAATCATGGACGACAACAGACAGCAAGACGGGCTGAAAGCCCTCGGTGCCAAGACACAATATCGCATGGACTATGCCCCCGAGGTGTTGGAAACCTTTGTCAATAAGCATCCCGACAACGACTATTGGGTAAGGTTCAACTGTCCCGAGTTCACCTCACTGTGCCCCATTACCGGGCAACCCGACTTTGCCGAGATTGTCATCAGCTACATTCCCGGCGAGCGAATGGTCGAGAGCAAGAGCTTGAAACTATATCTTTTCAGTTTCCGTAACCACGGAGACTTTCATGAAGACTGCGTGAACATCATCATGAAAGACCTCATCCGACTGATGGACCCGAAGTATATCGAGGTGACGGGCCTGTTTACGCCGCGTGGTGGAATCAGCATCCATCCTTATGCCAACTACGGTCGTCCCGGCACAAAGTATGAACTGATGGCCGAAAAGCGTCTTTGGCAAAGACAATGAC
>DBQL01000048.1:21968-25526 GCA_002305235.1 Prevotella sp. UBA1395
GCTTTGGATTTTTTTGCCTAATTTTGCAAGTCTAATAAACACGAGCTTTCAGTCTGACTTCCCGTTGGGCTGATTCTTTTAATTTCGAAAGAAAATACAAGAAATAATGAGCAAGAAAATTCAGTTCAGTCTCTTATACAGAGACATGTGGCAGAGTTCCGGTAAGTTCCAGCCACGCAAGGATCAGCTTGAGCGCATTGCTCCGGTCATTATTGAGATGGGTTGCTTTGCCCGAGTGGAGACCAATGGCGGTGCTTTCGAGCAGGTGCAACTTCTCGCAGGCGAGAATCCCAATGAAGCTGTTCGTGCTTTCTGCAAGCCTTTCAACGAGGCAGGCATCAAGACCCACATGCTCGACCGGGGTCTGAATGCGCTTCGCATGTATCCCGTGCCCGACGATGTGCGTGCCATGATGTATCGTGTGAAGCACGCACAGGGTGTCGATATTCCCCGTATTTTCGATGGTCTCAACGACATTCGTAACATTGCGCCGTCCATCCGCTGGGCCAAAGAGGCCGGCATGACCCCGCAAGGCACGCTTTGCATCACCACATCGCCCATCCATACCTTGGAATATTACGCCGAACTCGCCGATCAGGAGGTTGCCGCCGGTGCCGAAGAGATATGTCTCAAAGACATGGCCGGTATCGGTCAGCCGGCCTTTCTCGGCAAGCTCACCAAGATGATCAAGGACAAGCATCCCGAAATCATCATCGAGTATCATGGCCATTCAGGCCCCGGACTGTCGATGGCCTCTATCCTTGAGGTGTGCAAGAACGGCGCCGATATCATCGATACCGCCATTGAGCCACTGTCATGGGGTAAGGTTCACCCCGATGTGATCTCTGTTCAGAGCATGCTCAAGAACGCCGGGTTCGACGTTCCCGAGATTAATATGAATGCCTATATGAGAGCCCGCGCCCTCACACAAGAGTTTATCGACGAGTGGTTGGGTTATTTCATCAACCCCGGCAACAAGCTCATGAGTTCACTGCTGTTGGGTTGCGGACTGCCCGGAGGTATGATGGGCTCGATGATGTCCGACTTAGGCGGCATTCAGGGTGTGATCAACAACCTGCGCGCCAAGAAGGGTGAGCCTGAGCTTACTACCGACGATATGCTCGTGAAGCTCTTCGACGAGGTGGCCTACGTATGGCCTCGGGTGGGCTATCCACCCTTGGTAACCCCCTTCTCGCAGTATGTGAAGAACATCGCACTCTTCAACCTCCTTACCTTGGAGCAGGGCAAGGGTCGCTATGTGATGATGGACGACTCTGTATGGGGGATGATTCTCGGTAAGAGCGGTAAGGTACCCGGCAAACTCGACGATGAGATTGTGGCTCTGGCCAAGGAGAAGGGTCTCGAATTTACCGATGCCGACCCGCATACCCTGCTGCCGCTGGCCCTCGACGACTTCCGTAAGGAGATGGATGAGAACGGCTGGGACTACGGACAGGACGACGAAGAGCTGTGGGAGTTGGCCATGCACCCCGAGCAGTATCGTAACTATAAGAGCGGACAGGCCAAGAAAAATATGCTTGCCGACCTGCAGAAAGCCAAGGATGCCAAACTTGGCGGTAACGTGCCTCCCGAGCAACTGGCCGAGTTCAAACATGCCAAGGCCGATGCCATCGTCGCTCCTGTGAAGGGACAGATATTCTGGGAGTTCCAAGGCGACGGCGAGGCCGCACCTGCCATCGAGCCATATATTGGCAAAGAGTACAAGGAAGGCGATACATTCTGCTATATCCAAGCACCGTGGGGCGAGTTTGTTGAAGTCAAGGCCGACCTCGGAGGCAAACTTGTTGAGATCAACGGCAAACAGGGTTCTAAGGTCCAGAAAGGCGATGTTGTGGCCTATATCGAGCGCGAACACTAAGCCTGTCATGCAGGTATAACATCATTATCCCGGCTCATTCTTGTTTGACTTCGGTCTGACAGGGATGAGCCGATGTTGTCTTTTGGCACCGGAAACATGGAGATGGAAGAGATGCGGACAACGCTGGGCGGGCGTATCCATACCGGGGACATCGCGCTTTGGAATGTGAGGATGGCCCAACCCGACGGGCAAGCGTTGCGCGAGACGTTTTTTCGCTTGCTGTCAGATGAAGACAAGCGGGTGTCCGACAACGCGGCATGGGTGCTGAGCCATGCGCGGGGTGGCTGTCGTGGCTATTTGGCCGACAGGCAGTCTGACCTCATCGGCATGGTCATGGCGGCACCCACTGCCACCTTTCGCCGGCTGTTGCTGTCCATCCTGCTGAAGCAATCGTTTCGCAAGGAGACGCTCAGGGTCGATTTTCTCGACTTCTGCATGCAGGGAATGGCCGATTCCCGTCAGTCTGTGGGCGTGCGAGCCTTGTGCCTCTATTTATCGTGGGCACAATGCAGGCATCATCCCGAACTTGTCGACGAGTTGCGTATGATGATCGGGATGCTCGATGGCGAGACGATGACATCGGGCCTTCGCTGTGCCAAGCGCAGGGTATTGGCCGAAATGGATAAGGTAAAAGAGAAGTAAAATGGATTATCAGGCTATCATAGACAAGTATTATTCAGATAACGACGAGTTGCGACACATATTCATGACCCACAGTCGTGCGGTTACCAAGCGTGCGCTGGCCATCTGCGACCGTCATCCGGAGCTTCGTCTCGACCGTCGTTTTGTAGAAGAGGCGGCCATGCTTCACGACATCGGCATCTTCTTGTGCGATGCGCCGGGTATCGCGTGTCACGGTACAGAGCATTATCTCAAGCATGGAAGGCTTGGGGCCGAGCTGCTTCGCCGTGAGGGTTTCCCGCGTCATGCGCGTGTCTGCGAACGCCACACCGGGGCCGGACTCACCAAGGAGTCTATTCTCGCCGAGCAGCTGCCGTTGCCCGCCGAGGATTTCCTGCCCGAGACATTGGAGGAGAAAGTCATCTGCTATGCCGATAAGTTTTACAGCAAATCCAATCTCGCCAAGGAGAAAACCATCGAGAAGGCCGAGCGAAGCCTGTCACGTTTTGGCGAGGATGGGTTGGCACGTTTCAAGGAATGGGAAACGATGTTTGAGTGATTACGTTAAAATTGCGAAAACACTCGGTTTTTCATCATATATTAAGTACTTTTGTACACCAAATGAGGACAAAATCTTTCATCATATTGTTGGTGCTCGCCATCGCCTTTGCCGTGGCAGACAGTAGTGTGCCCCATATCTCACGCGGGTGGCGTGAGAACCTTGTCGGAGACAGCTTACCGTTGAAAGATTCTTCACAAAACATCTTGTCAGACACCGCGCGCGTCGCCACGGCCGGCCCATCCGGTGCCGAACCCGATACCACCGTGATGGATTCGTTGCAGTTGGCCATCTATCATCACAACAAGATGATAGACGATTCTGTGCGCTTGGACTCCCTGAACAAACAGAAGAAGAATAGCATCGAGGCCCCCATCAAGTATCAGGCCAAAGACTCCTTGGTCTACGAGGCGGCTACAAATACGGCCCGTCTCTACGGCTCTTCAGAGGTAGAGTATGAGAATATGAACCTCAAGAGCGACAAGGTCTATATGAGTCT
>DBQL01000048.1:25534-31723 GCA_002305235.1 Prevotella sp. UBA1395
GAGAAGACAGGCATCAAGGGTCGGCCGGTGTTCACGATGGGATCCGACAAGTATGACACCGATACGATGGCCTTCAACTTCAAGACCAAGAAGGGCCTTGTGCAACACGCCTACACCCAACAGGAAGATGGTTATCTCACCAGTCAGGTCTCCAAGCGTAACAATAACGGTGAGGTATTTCTCGCACACGGCCGCTATACCACCTGCGACCAAGAACATCCCGACTTCTATATCGCCCTGTCTCGGGCCAAGGTGCGTCCGGGCAAGGACGTGGTCTTTGGTCCGGCCTACCTCGTTGTCGCCGATGTGCCGTTGCCTTTGGCCATCCCTTACGGCTTCTTTCCGTTCACCAAGAGCTATTCCAGCGGCTTCATCATGCCCACATACGGCGACGAGAACAGTCGCGGGTTCTATCTGCGTGATGGCGGATACTATTTTGCCGTGAGCGACAAGTGGGACCTCAAGCTCATCGGCGAGATCTATACCAAAGGCTCTTGGGGTGTCTCGGCGGCATCCAACTACCGCAAACGGTACAGATACAGCGGCTCGTTCCTGTTCAGTTTACAGAATACCAAGACCGGCGATAAGGGCATGCCCGACTATGCCGAGCAGCAAAGTTTCAAGCTGCAATGGAGCCATCGTCAGGATGCCAAGGCCAATCCGTTCAGCAGCCTGTCGGCAAGCGTGAACTTTGCGTCGTCGAGTTACGAGCGCAACAATCTCACGAGCATGTACAACCCGCAAACCATGACGCAGTCTACACGCACGTCTTCGGTGAGTTGGAGTACCACATTCTCCAGCATCGGCATGTCATTAAGCTCCACGGCCAACCTCTCACAGAACATGCGCGATTCCTCCATCGCGATGTCATTGCCCGATTTGAACATCTCGATCAGTCGTTTCTACCCCTTCCGTCGCAAGCATCTCGTGGGCGAGGAGAAATGGTACGAGAAGATCTCCGTGAGCTATACCGGCCAGCTCAGCAACTCGATCAACACCAAGGAGGACAAGCTTTTCCACTCCAACCTCATCAAAGACTGGCGCAACGGCATGCAGCACAACATTCCGGTGAATGCCAATTTCACGTTGTTCAAGTTCATCAACGTCACTCCCTCGTTCAATTTCACCGACCGTATGACCACCAGCAAGGTGACCCGCTCGTGGGATGTGGCACGGCAGGAAGAAGTGGCCGACACCACGTATGGCTTTCACAATATCTACAATTGGAACATGAGCGTCTCTGCCAGCACCAAGCTGTATGGCTTTTTCACCCCCAGCCGCAAACTCTTCGGTGACAAGATTCAGGCCATCCGCCATGTCTTCACCCCGCAGGTGAGCTTCAGCTATGCGCCCGACTTTGGTGCGTCGCGCTACGGCTATTACCAAACCTATCAGAAGACCGACGAGGACGGCAACGTGTCGCTGGTGGAATACTCGCCTTACTCCAACGGGTTGTACGGCGTGCCGGGCAAGGGGCGCACCGGAAGCGTGGCGTGGGATATCAGCAACAACATCGAGATGAAGGTCAAGAGTGACAAAGATTCCACCGGCTACAAGAAGATCAGCATCATTGATGAACTGGGCATGTCGATGTCATACAATATGGCAGCCAAGATCCATCCGCTGAGCGACCTCTCCATGCGCATCCGACTGAAATGGTGGAAGAGCTATACTTTCAACCTCAATGCCGTGTTTGCCACCTATGCCTACGACCTCGACGAGAACGGAAAGCCATACGTGGGCAACCACACCGAATGGGGGCGCGGCCGGTTCGGACGCTTTCAGGGCATGTCACAAAACTTCTCGTTCACCCTCAGCCCCGAGCAGTTGAAGAAATGGTTTGGTGGCGGCGAGGATGATACGCAGCGGGATAAGAAAAGCAATGACGAAGAAGGCGTAGACACCCAAATAGAGAGCAACGTTGACGAGACGATGATCGAGGGTCAGCGCGGTGCCAAGAAGAAGGGGGGCGGTGGCAAGGCCGAAACCGATACTGACGGTTATATGAGTTTCTCCATGCCGTGGTCGCTCACCTTTGGCTATGGCATCACCATGCGTGAGAACACCGGTGGCCGATTCAACGAGAAGACCATGCGCTATCCTTACAGCTTCTCGCATACGCTCAACTGCAGCGGAAACCTGCGCATCAGCGATGGATGGAACATCAGTTTCTCAAGCGGTTACGACTTTGAAAACAAGAAATTGTCCATGACCACCGCCTCGCTTCAGCGCGATTTGCACTGTTTCAACATGAGTTGCTCGGTGGTTCTGGCTCCCTACACCAGTTATAATTTCTCCTTCCGGGCCAACGCGGCCACGCTCACCGACGCGCTCAAGTACGACAAGCGCAGCGGATACAGCAATGCCGTACAGTGGTATTGACCGCCAAGGGCGACGGCAGGCCACGCCCGTCGGGCCGGTCTGCGCATGCTTTCATGCGTTACCCGGGGGCAATGATTCAGGACAGCACAAAAAACATACATATTCTTCTTACAATAGGTACACAGGATGAAGAATCAGACTCAAGCCATACACTTACCCTACGTGCGTCGAGACGCTTTCGACGCATTGAGTATGCCGGTCTATAATGCCGTGGCATACGAGTTCGACGACGCTCAGACCATGAGCGATGCTTTTTGCAATCGTATCGACGCTCCCGATTACGGACGCTGCGAAAACCCCACCACCCGCTATTTTGAGGAGCGGGTCAAGGCTGTGACGGGGGCTTCGGCGGTCATCGCTTTCAACAGCGGCATGGCGGCCATCAGCAACACGCTCATCGCCCTTGCCGCCCAAGGTCGCAACATTGTCAGCTCGCGCCACCTCTTTGGCAATACTTACGCGCTCATCACCAAGACCCTCGCCAAGTTTGGTGTCGACGCCAAGCTCTGCGACCTGACCAATGCCGACGAGGTGGAAAAGATGGTCGACGACAACACCTGCTGCATATTCTTGGAGATCATGACCAATCCACAGATGGAGGTGGCCGACCTCCGGCAGCTCGCCGCCATTGCCCATGCCCACAACATACCCCTTGTTGCCGATACCACCACCATACCGTTCACCATGTTCAGTGCCCACGACCTCGGCGTAGACATCGAGGTGGTGTCGAGCACCAAGTATATCAGCGGTGGTGCCACGTCGTTGGGCGGACTGGTTATCGACTATGGGTCGACCGCCGGATTTGCCGACACGATGAAGTTTGAGCTGCTGTTCAACCTCGGTGCCTACATGAATCCCAATGTGGCCGCCATGCAAACCACAGGCTTGGAGACCCTCGACGCGCGCTATCGCGTGCAGTCGGCCAATGCCTCTGAACTGGCACGACGGCTGCAATTGCTGCCCGGGGTGAGACACGTCAACTACGTGGGCTTGGAGACCAATCCTTTTCACCGCTTGGCACGCGAGCAGTTTGGCAACACTGCCGGTGCTATGGTTTGTGTCGACTTGGCCGACAGGCAGGCATGTTTCGATTTCCTCAACCGTCTGAAACTCATCCATCGCGCCACCAACCTGTTCGACAATCGCACGCTTGCCATCCATCCCGCCAGCACCATCTATGGCCTTTACACCGACGAGGAGCGCAAGGCGCTGGATGTTCTTGATACGACCATACGCCTGAGCATCGGCCTTGAGGATGTCGACGATATTTTTGAGGATATCAGGCAGGCACTGGTGTAAATAAAAATAAGAAATGAGAAATGGGCAGTGAGGAGCGAGTCGTTATTCTCTACATCACTGCTCACTCTTCACTTCTTCATTTCGCACTTCATAAATACTGATTATTGGTTTCCAATTTGAATTAAAATCTCCGTTATGCATTACGATTTCTCCACCATCATAGACCGTCGCGGCTCCGGCGACCTCATGCACGAGGCTCTCAAACCGAGATGGGGACGTGACGACCTGCACCCCATGTGGGTGGCCGACATGGACTTTGCCGTGTGCCCGGCCATCACCGATGCCATGCGTCAACGCCTCGAACACCCCATCTTCGGCTATACGGTCACGCCCAAAAACTATTTTCCCGCCATCCACGACTGGCTGCTCTCGCATCACCGGTGGGACGTTCGGCGCGAGTGGTTCTCGTTCGTACCCGGCATAGTCAAGGGCATAGGCTTTGCCATCAACGTGTTCCTCAAGGCCGACGAGAAGGTCATTGTCATGCCACCCGTGTACCATCCGTTCTTCCTCACGCCCCGGGCCAACGGCCGCGAGGTGGTGTGGAACCCGCTGCGAAAGACGGATGACGGCGGCTATGCCATCGATTTCGACAACTTGGAGCGCGTGTGCGACGACAAGTGCCGCATGCTCGTACTCTGCAATCCTCACAACCCCGCCGGCGTATGCTGGGACGCAGAGACGCTGCGCCGTTTGGCCGACTTCTGTGCCGAGCGCGGTCTGCTGGTCATCTCTGACGAGATTCACTGCGACTTGGCGCTGTTCGGCCATAGACACATCCCGTTTGCCACCGTCTCCGACACGGCGGCCAACATCAGTATCACCTTTCAGGCACCGTCAAAGACGTTCAACATTGCCGGCATCGTGTCGAGCTTTGCCATCATTCCCAACACGGAGATCAGAGAGAAATATTACGGATGGCTCAAGGCCAACGAGCTGAACGAGGCTCATATCTTCGCCCATATCGCCACCGTGGCGGCATATAGCGAGGGTGAGGAGTGGCGACGACAGCTTATAGCGTATCTTGAGGACAACGTGCGGTTTGTCGAAGACTATTGTCGCCGCCATATCCCCGGTGTGCGTCCTCTGCGCCCGCAGGCCTCGTTCTTGGTGTGGTTAGACTGCCGGGAGCTTGGCCTCGACCACGACGCGCTGCTCGACTTGTTCATCGACAAGGCCCGGTTGGCCCTCAACGACGGTGAGATGTTCGGTCCCGGTGGCGAGGGACACATGCGCATGAACATCGGCGCGCCGCGCGAATATGTGGAGCAGGGATTGCGACAGTTGGCCGATGCCGTGCGCCGGCAGTTCCCACGGTCGTAGGCCGGCAACCTTATCCATACCCGTTTATCACCAATAGTCATGCTCACAGTGATCATCATCATGGTCGCCGGCATCGTGGCCGGCCGACTGCTGCGTGGAAAAGGCCTCGGCGGAGTACGTGCGGCCATCACGCCGCTCATCCTCGTGCTGCTCTTCCTGCTCGGATTGCAGGTGGGACATAACCCCCGTGTCATCGCCGGACTGCCTACCTTGGGTGTCGAGGCAGCGGCCATTGCCGCCTTGGCATTGCTCGGCAGCATGGCCGGGGCGTGGGCATTGTGGAGATGGGTCAGTGCCCAACGGTCGCAACGCCCATGAAAGGCAGTCTTGTCATCATAGCCTTCTTCGCGGCGGGCATAGCCTGCGGCGTGACCGGTGTTGTGCCACGCTCGTGGGCAGAGAGCGGCACCGACTTCTATGCCCTGTGCGCCCTGATGTTCTGCGTGGGCGTGTCGGTGGGTGGCGACAGTGAGATACCGGCCAAGGTGAGGTCGTTAGACCGTCGCCTCATGCTGTTGCCGCTGCTCACCATCGCCGGAACGCTTGGCGGAAGTGCGCTCGCCGCGCTGCTCCTCGACGGCCGTCGCACGGCCGACTGCATGGCCATCGGCTCGGGCATGGGCTACTATTCGCTCTCGAGCATCTTCATCACGCAGTATCGCGGCGTGGAACTGGGTACCATTGCGCTCATGAGCAACATCATTCGTGAGGTGGCCACGTTGCTCTTCGCTCCGCTCATGGCCCGATGGTTCGGGCCGCTGGCCCCCGTCACGGCGGGCGGGGCAACCACGATGGACACCACACTGCCCATCATTACCCGTGTGTCGGGCGAGCGCTATGTGGTGCTCTCGCTGTTCCACGGTGCCCTGACCGACTTCTCCGTGCCCTTTCTCGTTACCTTCTTCTGTTCGCTGTGATCGTTGCAGAAGATGCGTTGTTGTAAACAACTTTCATCAATCTTTTTTCTTTTTTCAGGTTTTGCGATAGCCTTTTTGCGCTGTCGAAACGATTTTTCATCCTTTTTTTCTGCTTATGAAGGCGTGCTGAGGGTGTGAAAACGGTCGAATGGCAAGAGCGAAACGTCGTTTTGCGCTTGCGAAAGCATAGCGATCGACTTGCGATTAGATAGTATTCGCGTCGCGTTTAGATAGCGATCGCGATGCGATAAGATAGCTATCGCGCGGG
>DBQL01000063.1:0-4048 GCA_002305235.1 Prevotella sp. UBA1395
TGTGCGCCTAACAGGACTCGAACCTGCACTGCATGAGCAAATAGATCCTAAGTCTATCGCGTCTACCAATTCCGCCACAGGCGCATAGCAGATGCAAAGGTACATAATAAAATTGAAAAGGTACATGTTTTCCGAAGAAAAACTTGTCATAACTTCATGGTCAGTGAAATACGATGTCGACGCCGGTCAACCTCCAAGACCTTTACCCTGACATGTTGATGAAGTTTCACCACATCGTTGGGGTCTTTGACATATCGGTTGGCGAGTTGCGAGATATGTACCAATCCATCTTGATGCACGCCGATATCGACAAATGCCCCGAAGTTGGTGATGTTGGTAATGATACCCGGAAGTTCCATGCCGGGAACGAGGTCGTCGGGCGTTTTTACCCTTGGGTCGAACTCGAAGGTCTCGATTTTCTCGCGCGGATCACGTCCCGGCTTTTCCAATTCGGACATGATGTCGTTCAGTGTGGGCAGTCCCACTTCCGTGGTGATATAACGTTTAAGATCGATGGCTTTGCGATATTCCGGGCTTTTCATAAGGTCTGTCACTTGACAGCCGCAGTCTTTCGCCATTTGTTCGACAATGGAATAGCTCTCAGGATGTACCGCACTGCCATCCAAGGGATTCTCTGCTCCGGGAATCCGCAAGAATCCGGCACTCTGTAAAAAAGCCGACGGACCGAGTCGTGGAACTTTCTTGAGTTGCGACCGCGATGTAAACGGTCCGTTCTCACGTCGGTAGTCCACGATGTTTTGCGCCAAAACGGGGCCTAATCCACTGACGTAGGTAAGCAGATTCTTGCTTGCCGTATTCAAGTTGACACCCACGGAGTTGACACAAAACTCCACCGTTTGGTTCAGGCTGTGTTTGAGCTTAGACTGGTCCACATCGTGTTGGTATTGTCCCACGCCAATACTTTTGGGGTCGATCTTCACCAGTTCGGCCAATGGGTCCATCAGTCGGCGCGCGATGCTCACCGCTCCGCGCACGGTAACATCCTCATCGGGGAACTCCTCTCGTGCCACTTCCGATGCGGAATAGATACTCGCCCCGTCTTCGCTGACCACATACGTGGGTATGTCGGCTATCTGTCGGAGAATGTCCGAGGTCTCTCTCGATCCGGTGCCATTGCCCACGGCGATGGCCTCAATGTTGAAACGGTCTACGATATCCTTAAAGCGTTGCAGTGGGGTTTTGCTTCTCGGCTTGGGATTTTCAGCCTGATGTCCCACGGCAAAGACCACATCGTGGTGTAAAAGGTTGCCCAACGCGTCGAGCACCACTACTTTGCATCCCGTTCTGATGCCCGGGTCGACACCCATGACACGTTTCTGTCCCAACGGGGCGGCAAGAAGTAACTGTCTCAAGTTTTCCCTAAAAACCTTGATAGCGTCATCGTCAGCCTTCTCCTTGCTCATGGCAGCAAACTCGTTTTCGATAGAGGGACAGATGAGACGTTTATACGAATCTTCCACGGCTTCTGCCATCAGTGTGCGGCATGGGCCTGTGCCTTGGACATAATGGTGTTTCAAACGCTCTATGCACTCATCGTCATCCGCGGTGATGGTCACTCTCAATATGCCTTCAGCCTCACCGCGACGCATGGCCAAGAGACGGTGAGACGAGCAGCGTCTCAGCTCCTCGCTAAAGAAAAAGTAATCGGAATATTTCTGTGCGGCATCTTCGTCTTTCATCTTCGGAATCACGCGCGAGGTGATGGTTGCTTCTTTTTTGAAGATCTTTCTCACGCTTTGTCGGCTGCCTTCGCTCTCACTGATGCGCTCAGCGATAATATCCTGTGCACCCTTGATGGCCATAGCCACATCGTGCACGCCGTCTCTCACAAATCGTTGAGCGGCTTTTTGCGGGTCTGTTTCCCTTTGGCGCATGATGATATCGGCCAAGGGCTCCAGCCCAAGCTCTCTTGCCACTTGCGCACGAGTGCGTCGGCGCGGCTTAAATGGAAGGTAAATGTCTTCGATCTCGGTGGCGTTCCAACTGTTTTCGATGCGTTGTCTCAGGTCATCGGTGAGCTTGCCCTGCTCGTCGATAGTCCTGATGATGGTATCTTTGCGTTTTTGCAGGTCCTTCATTTTTTCGTTTAGGTCGTTGATGGCAGCCACCTGCACTTCGTTGAGGTTTCCGGTGGCCTCTTTTCGATATCGGCTAATGAAGGGGATGGTACAGCCGGCCTCGAGCAGATCGAGCGTGGCGTCTACTTGCTCCGGACGGATGGTGAGCTTGGTTGCGATGAAATGGGTGAATGGGTTCATAGTAAATGGTGGGGGTAAAGGGTGAGGAGAATGGGGGAGAGGTGGACGAGGATGCTGCGGAGCAGCATCCCACCTAACCGAAAGACGGTGAGGACGAGACACACGGGCGGAACTTCATGAGCAAGGGGGGATGGTTAGGGTGGCATGATGATGGTGTGTCAGGGAGATGAAAGGAGTGTGCGTGCGTGCTCAATGATGGTGTCAGTGTTGCGGAGGAAATCGTATGTGGTGAGCGAAACGGGGATATCCGGATCGATACCAAATTCGGTACTCTGCTTGTTGATGTCGAACATGGGGCATGCAGAGAATCTTACGATCCATCCATTGGGTAGCTCGTTGGAGAAGGGCATACCCGCTCCGCCCCCGGTCTTATCGCCCACGATGGTGACTTGCGGGCAGCATTTCATGTATTTCACAAACTCGTTGGCTGCCGAATACACGTGTCTGTTGGTCAGCACCACCACTTTTTTCTGCCATCTCACGCCCTTGCCGGGCTTCAAGGTCTGCTGCATGAGTGTTGAGAAGTCGTTGTGTCCTTTTCCGGTTTTATGCTGCATATATCCCACAGGAATCGTCTCGTTGGTAAATCGAGCGGCCAACTCCTCTGCCGAGGTAAGCAGTCCGCCACTGTTCTGCCTCAGATCGATGATCAGTCCGCGGCACGGTTGAAAATAGAGCAGGATGTTGTCGAGCGCGCTCGAGCTGATGGCGTTGGAAAAACCGGTACATGTCATATACCCGATATTATCGTCGAGGATGCGGTATCTGAACCCGTTGGCAATGCGATAGTCTGTTCCGAGATAGCGGTTGATGAGCGTGTCGCTGTAATTGCTGGGATAGTTTTCGTGGAATCCCCAATAGCGTCCGATGTCGAACGAGGTATAAAGATTCACGTGTCCGTCTTTCAGTTCTGCCAGCATATTGCCCAACACCTCGAGCAGTTGGCTCTCGGTCATGCTGTTGTCAACCTGTTTGGCATAGCGTTCGTGCACGTCATTCCAATCGACCTTTTTCTCTTCGAAGAAGCAATAGTGCTCATCCATGATTTTCCACAGAGCCTCAAAGTTGCCTTTGGGGTTGTCGGCATACTCTGTCTCGGTGACACACGAGCAGAGTGTCATCAACAGCAATGAGACGAGGAGATGGTAAATCTTTGGATTCATGACTTCAATATTCGTACTGAGAGTTGTTTGTGGCAAGTCGTGCGGGGGTCAGAGTCGCCAGCCCAAGAGAATGCCGTGGGTATAATGATGGTATTTCAGGTTGTTGACTTTCATTTGCCTGATGTCTCCGAGATACCCAATGGTGAAGGTATGCTTCCACAGTCGCAGGTCGACGGCAATCATCTGATGCAGCTCCGGGGCCGAGAAAGGTGAGGTCACCACGATGTTGTGGTCATAGTTACCTTGCGAGAATATCTCGTAATACGACTGTCCGTAGTTGGGCGAGAAAGCCAGTCCCACCAAGGGCATGGCCGCGGCATAGTGCAATGTCAGCGGCATGCGTCCCACATGGAAATCCCAATCCAACCTCACCGCGGGGTCTACCGACAGCGATAGTCGCGCTTGGGCCGGATTGTTGGAGTTTTGTGTGTTGTATGCCCCGCCCAAGGCCCCATCTGCCAATGCCCCCATTGCCATGCGGAAATGTCGGTCAGACACCTCCGGCAGATAATACCATCCGAGCATGAACCGATACATTGCCGTGAGCAGCGCGTTGTTGTTGCTCCTCGTTCCGGTGGAAGACACGAGAATTTGGTGAGTGGTCTC
>DBQL01000063.1:4117-6433 GCA_002305235.1 Prevotella sp. UBA1395
CCCGCTGTCGAGTCGGTTTGGGCCGAGACCGTGAGGGCCGTCGTGAGCGCGAGGCCCACGGCCAGCCGCCGTGCGGCATCATGCTTTCGGTTTGTCATAGTCATCATCGGGAAACAGACTTAATTGTCCGGTCATCTTGTCGATCACCTGTTGTTGTGACTTCCCCGCATCGGGGTCGAGGTCTTCGTGCTCGTCGTTTTCGTCGTTCTCGGGAGCGTCTTCTTCTTCCGGTTCGGGCCATCTCGTAGGCTCTATCTCCACGATTTCGTCTACGGCCCATGTCGTGAGTCGCTTGCCTTTGGCCTTGAAGCCTTTCACGGCGATAAAACTTTCGGCATCGATCTCCACCGGCGGGCGCATGGCATCGGCCCCCGCGAAGGTCATCCTGATACGCGGATATACCGTGTCGGTGAGCAGTACGAGCTTACTGTTGGGGTTGTCGCTGATATAATTCTGCGGTCGGCGCGTGGCCTCCATGTTGAATCGCTTGATATATGGGTAACCCTCGTTGTCGGCATCAAACAGCACCGCCGTCCACACCTTGTCCTGACGCCATTTCTCTATGATCTTGATGTCTTTCTCATAGTGGTTGTTCACGTCGAAGTCGGAGATGTAGAAGTCGCCGTTGTTGAGCACCACAAGAATGCTGTCACCATCGTTAAACTCGCCGAGCAGTCGTCCGTGCTCCTCGTAGTTGATACGGTTCACGTCGGGGTCGAACCACACTTTGCGTCCGCCGAGTGTCGATCGCCCGTGGCTCTTGAGCGTCACGCGGTGCACGCTGCGCTTTGAGAGCAGGTTGCCCTTGGCCGTGCGGCCCTTGATGGCAATCTCGGAGAAGTCTTTTTCGATGAATATGTTCTGTCTTTTTTTCTTGGGGTCGGGGTCCAAGGTCACCTTGATAATCTCAGCCTCGCCGTTGGGGTTGGCGGTGAAATACACCACCCTCGACCCCGGCTTGCCTTGCGTGAGGTCATATTCCCTGTCGCGGGTCATCGAGGTGACGTTGAACCGCTTGATGAAATACGGTCCGGTCTTGCCGTCGCGATACACCACATTATAAATGGTGCGGCTGTCGTTCTTCTTGAACACCTGCAGCCACAGGATATTCTTGCCCACGAATATCTTGTCGGCCACCTTGATAATCTTGTATTTTCCGTCCCGGTAGAAGATGATCACGTCATCGATGTCCGAGCAGTTGCACACAAACTCGTCTTTCTTCAGGCCCGTGCCGATGAATCCGTCCTGCCGGTTGATATACAGTTTCTCGTTGGCCTCGACCACGGTGGCGGCCTCGATGGTGTCAAAGTTGCGTATCTCCGTCAGTCGCGGATGGTCTTTGCCGTAAGTCTCCTTGAGGTGCGAATACCATGCGATGGTGACCTCTGTCATGTGGGCAAGGCTGTGCTTAATATCTTTGATCTCCGCCTTGATCTTGGCCATGAGCTGGTCTGCCTTCTCCTTGTTGTATTTCAGGATGCGCTGCATCTTGATTTCGAGCAGTCGCAGATAGTCTTCGGGCCGGATGTCACGTATGAGTTTCTCCTTGAACGGCGCAAACTTCTCGTCCAAGAACGTCAGTACGGCTTCTTGGTCGGGAGCCTGCTCAAACTTTCGTTCCTTGTACATGCGCTCCTCGATGAATATTCTTTCGAGCGAGGCAAAGAACAACTGTTCCTCCAGCTCGCCCTTTCGGATGAGCAGTTCCTGCCGCAACAGTCCCATCGTGCGGTCCACGTTATGCCTGAGCACGTCGCTCACGGTGAGGAATGCCGGTTTGTTGTCCTCGATGACACAGCAGTTGGGCGAGATGGTGATCTCGCAGTCGGTGAAGGCGTAGAGCGCGTCGATGGTCTTGTCTGACGAGATGCCGGGTGCGAGCTGCACCTGAATCTCCACCTCGCGTGCCGTCATGTCGATGACACGTCGTGCCTTGATCTTTCCTTTCTCGATGGCCTTGGTGATCGATTCCTGCAGTGACGCGGCAGTCTTGGTAAACGGCACCTCACGAATGACCAGTGTCTTGTTGTCTAATTTCTCGATCTTGGCCCTCACCCTGACTATTCCGCCACGCTGCCCGTCGTTGTATCGTGCCACGTCGATGGCTCCCCCTGTGGGAAAATCGGGAAAGAGCGCAAACTGCTCACCCTTGAGATAGCTCATGGCAGCATCGCAGAGTTCGTTGAAATTGTGTGGCAGCACCTTGCTCGAGAGGCCCACGGCAATGCCTTCGGCCCCCTGTGCCAAGAGCATGGGGAATTTCACGGGCAGGGCCACCGGCTCTTTGTTGCGGCCGTCATAGCTCAGCTGCCACTC
>DBQL01000063.1:6448-15426 GCA_002305235.1 Prevotella sp. UBA1395
CCCCAGTTGCCCTGCGTGTCGATGAGCAAGTCTTTCTGGCCCAGCTGCACCAGTGCGTCGCCGATAGACGCATCGCCGTGGGGGTGAAACTGCATGGTGTGCCCCACGATATTGGCCACCTTGTTGTATCGGCCGTCGTCCATGCGCTTCATGGAGTGCAGTATGCGTCGTTGCACGGGCTTCAGTCCGTCGGCAATGTTGGGCACGGCGCGCTCCAAGATCACGTATGAGGCGTAATCGAGAAACCAGTTCTTGTACATTCCGCTCAGATGGTGCACCGCCGCGGCGTCAAACCTGTCGGCCGGCTTGTAGTCTGAGTGCGAGTCGGCCGACTCTTCAGGTGCCGACAGCTCGTCTTCACCCTGTGGGGCCAACTCCTGTTCGTTGTCGTAGTCTTTTGTTTTATCGTCGTCCATAGGTGGTTTGCTTTCTTCTTATTTTAGCCTCAAAGGTAAAAAAAAATATTGAAATAGCAAAAATAATGATAATTCTTGACCCTTTGATGGTTGTATATTTTGTCTTTTTTGCCCTTTTGCCCTGTGGTCAGCCTTGTTTGTATGTGGGCCGTGGGTTTTTGGAGAGGCGGCCCCCGACATGCCGTGATTATATGCATAGCTCCACCGTGAGGCCTCGGAAAATACCGATGAAAAATCTTGAAGATGACTTTTCTGCGTGCCGCTTGTCGCGAAAGGCCACCCATGAGGGTGATTTTTTGCCTCAAAACGGGNNGAGTTGGAATCGTCTGATGGTCAGGCTGTTGTAATTATTTTACAAAAATGGCGTCGCGATTACTATCTTTTCGTCTCGCGATTACTATCTTTCCATCTCGCGAAAGAGGCCTCATCCCACTGCGTTTAAGCCCTTATACTTCTTGCAAAACGACGGTTTTTGATTCGATTTGAGCGTTTGGGCACCCCTGATCGCGCATTTGTTGCGTCAAAATGGCACGGATGAAGCACCCGGAAGATTTTCTGAAGAAAAAATGTTGATGAATCATCTTGACAGTCGTCGGGTGTTGCGGCTGTCGGCGTGGTGTTGCCGCACCGTTGTTGTGGTGCCGTCTCACGCCGATGGTCACGGGGTTTCGGGTCGCCGTCGCGGCTTGGGGCGGCATGGTGACAGGCCGTTGCGTGAGGCAATGAAACTTGCTGTTTTACTCTATTTTAACGCTTGTCGATGACGGAAATCACGGAAAAAGCAGTAACTTTGCGCAAATTATATTAAAAAGTTATCGTTTAACATGGCACAAGAAGATGTATTTAAGAAGATTGTGAGCCATTGCAAGGAATATGGTTTCGTCTTCCCCAGTTCGGATATTTACGACGGCCTTGCCGCCGTTTATGACTATGGTCAGAATGGAGTAGAGCTCAAGAACAATATCAAACAGTATTGGTGGCAGTCGATGGTGCTGCTCCACGAGAACATCGTGGGTATCGACGCCAGCATCTTCATGCACCCCACGGTGTGGAAGGCCAGCGGCCATGTAGACGCGTTCAACGATCCTCTCATCGACAACCGCGACTCGAAGAAGCGCTATCGCGCCGACAACCTCATCGAAGACCAGATCGGTAAGTATGACGAGAAGATCGAGAAAGAGGTGGCCAAGGCCGCCAAGAAGTTTGGCGAGAGCTTCGACGAGGCGAAGTTCAGGGAGACCAACCCCCGCGTGCTCGACAATCAGGCCAAGCGCGACGCCCTCCATGCCCGTTACACCGAGGCCATGCAGGGTCCCGATCTCGAGGCCCTGAGGCAGATTATCATCGACGAGGGTATCACTGATCCCATCAGCGGCACGAAAAACTGGACCGACGTGCGCCAGTTCAACCTCATGTTCTCTACCGAGATGGGCTCGCTCTCCGATGCCGCCAATAAGATTTATCTGCGCCCTGAGACCGCTCAGGGCATCTTCGTGAACTACCTGAACGTACAGAAGACGGGTCGCATGAAGCTGCCCTTTGGCATCGCGCAGATCGGTAAGGCGTTCCGCAACGAGATTGTGGCACGCCAGTTTGTGTTCCGCATGCGTGAGTTCGAGCAGATGGAGATGCAGTTCTTCTGCCAGCCCGGCACCGAGATGAAGTGGTTCAACTACTGGAAGAAAGTGCGCTTGGCATGGCATGAGGCTCTCGCTATGGGCAATGACAACTATCGTTACCACGACCACGAGAAGCTGGCCCACTATGCCAATGCCGCCACAGACATCGAGTTCAAGATGCCTTTCGGCTTCAAGGAGGTGGAAGGCATTCACAGTCGTACCAATTTCGACCTCTCGCAGCACGAGAAATACAGCGGCCGCAGCATCAAGTATTTCGATCCCGATACCGAGGAGAGCTATACCCCGTTTGTGGTCGAGACCTCTATCGGCGTAGACCGCATGTATCTCAGCGTGATGTGCCATGCCTATACCGAGGAGCAGTTGCCCAATGGCGAGAGTCGCGTGGTGCTCAAGCTGCCCGAGGCTTTGGCCCCGGTGAAGTGTGCCGTGTTCCCCTTGGACAAGAAAGACGGCCTTCCTGAGATTGCCCACAGCATCGTGGATGACCTGAAGTTCCACTTCAACACCCACTATGGCGACCCCAAAGACTCCATCGGCAAGCGTTATCGCCGTCAGGATGCCATCGGTACGCCGTTCTGCGTGACCGTAGACCACGATACCCCCAACGACCACAAGGTGACCCTTCGGTTCCGCGACACGATGGAGCAGGAGCGTGTCGACATCTCCGAGTTGCGCTCGATCATCGAGGAGCGTGTGAGCATCACCTCGGTACTGAAGAAGCTCGGCAAGGAGATTGCCGGCTGGGACAAGTAGGACAAGGATGATAATGTAAGAAGGTAAAAGAGTAAAAAAGGCTCGGGTCGGCATCACGGCCCGGGTCATAACAGAGAAATCAATATGAATCAACTTCGGAAGAATGGCATGATGAGACGGTTGGCCAAAAGAGTGATGGCGCTGTTGCCATGCTGTCTTTTCGCTTTTTCGCTGCTCACATCATGCTCCGAGTCGTCTGACGAGGTGGTGGAGTTTCCCGATTGGCAGAATTACAACACCACGCAATGGAACCGCGTCTACGCTCAGGCCGCTGAGCGCATTGCTGCCGGAGACCCGAGTTGGAAGATCATCAAGAGCTGGAACTATGAGGACACGCTCCACGGCGACAACACATCTTATATAGTGGTGCATGTCACTCGGTCGGGTACGGGTACCAAGAGTCCGCTCTATACCGACTCGGTGGCCGTGAATTATAAGGGCCGTCTGCTGCCGTCGACCACCTATACGGACGGATACGAGTTTGACAGCTCATGGGAATCGGCCACCGCCGACTCCACCACGGCTCCGGCCCTGTTTGCCGTCAGTGCCCTGAACGACGGTTTTGCCACCGCGCTGCAGCACATGCACGTGGGCGATGAGTGGACGGTGTACATGCCTTGGACACTGGGTTATGGCACGACCGATTACAACGGCATACCCGGTTACTCGGTGCTCACGTTCGACATGCAGCTCGTCTCGGTGTTCAAACCGGGTACAACTGTTCCGCCTTTCAGTGCCAAGAGGCAGGGAGCGGTGCTGACAGAATAGACCGTCGGAAGGGTTGTGACGAGAAAGCAGCAGTTGATATTTTTCCCAATAATACCTGACAGTCTCCGGTTTCCACGATGGAAACCGGAGATTTTTTGTCTTGACGACCTTCGTCGTGCGTGTTTCCATATTGTTCAAGGGCCTTCCGGATAGATGGCAAGCGTTGCGGCCAATGCCTGTATATGATGCCTTGATGGGCCGAATAATACGTTGTGTGCGCGCACGGAAATTTGATTCATATCAAGAATGTCATGGTTTTTTAAGAAAACAGGGCACAAACTGTTGTGGGATTTGTGGATTACCCGTATCTTTGCATTGTCAAAACAAAACAACCCCGGCATGTGAATGCAGGTACGAAAAGAAGTAGTTGCAAAAGATTTTGAGAGAGATCAGTCATAGAGAATGATGATCAGGTTTTGAACGTCAGGTATGTTAAGAATATATATAAGGTATATAGTTTCAGGTAGAAGGTTGTTTGGAAATGCAGGATACATCAACAAGAAATAGTCAGAAAACAGGTATTGGTCAGAGGTAAAGGATTGGTTTCAAGAGGATAACAGGAAAAAGAAGGTAAGTGGCCGTTTGAGGCAAGAAGATTGCAGGCCTCCGCG
Organism: Prevotella sp. UBA1395; assembly: GCA_002305235.1. Taxonomy (GTDB): domain Bacteria; phylum Bacteroidota; class Bacteroidia; order Bacteroidales; family Bacteroidaceae; genus Prevotella. The sequence continues at coordinate 10,637 of DBQL01000063.1, forward strand.
ATAAGGCGTGGGGATAGGGATAATAGAGAGTTGGTTTAGGATAACTGCAAGAAAAGAAGAAAAAATGATGTGATACATCAAAGAGATGAACATGTGTGCAGCTTAGGCTGCCGCATGATGGGCGGGTGGACAAGAATGATAGGAAAGAGGATGACCCGCCTGTATTTTTAGAGATAGCATTAGAATATATACGGAGAAAGATGAGTTGAGGCGGTCCCTTGTGAGGGTGATCGCCTTTATTGTATCTGCAATTCTTTGAGGATTGGCGAAATCTGAGTAACTTTGTACTCTCAAAATTTATTTATGTTAAGCAACAAGCGAAGCGAGGCCTTACTGGCTAAAATACGTGAACAGCAGCCGATGACCGGACGTGAGAAGCTCAATCTCATTGTGGATTTGAGTATTCCGTCGATGTTGGCCCAGATTACCACGGTGATGATGTTTTTCATCGATGCCTCTATGGTGGGACATTTGGGTGCCGAGGCATCGGCCAGCATCGGTCTGATCGAGACCACCACATGGCTCATGGGGTCGGTGATGGGTGCCGCGTCGATCGGGTTTTCGGTACAGGTGGCACATTTCATCGGTGCCAACGACTTTGTGAAGGCAAGGCAGGTGTTTCGCCATGCCTTGGTCTGCGGATTGGTGTTTGCCTGTTTCATGAGTTTGATTGGCGTGGCCATTCACAATCCGTTGCCCCATTGGTTAGGCGGCGGAGATGATATCGCGCCCGATGCCTCAATATATTTCCTCATCTTTTCGTTGACCCTGCCGGTGGTATTGCTCTATCACCTGATGAGTGCCATGCAGAAAAGCTCGGGCGACATGCGTGTGCCGAGCATCCTGAGCATCATCATGTGCTTTCTCGATGTGGCCTTCAACTACCTATATATATATGTATTGGAGCTGGGTGTGATGGGTGCTGCCTTGGGCACGACGTGCGCATACGTGGTCACTGTCATGCCCATGTCGTATGTTGCGCTGCGCCGAAACAAGATATTGGCTCTGCATCTCGACCAAGAACCATTCAAATGGGTGTGGGAATATGTGCGTAAGGCTTTGAAGATCAGTCTGCCCATCGCCATCCAGCAGATGCTGATGAGTGGCGCTCAGGTGGTGAGCACGCTCATCGTGGCACCCTTGGGTAACATCGCCATCGCTGCCAACTCGTTCGCGATCACCGCCGAGAGCCTGTGCTATATGCCGGGATACGGCATCGGCGATGCCGCCACGACACTCGTGGGGCAGACGCATGGTGCCGGGCGTAACGACCTTTGCAAAAACTTCGCGCATCTCACCATAGGCTTGGGAATGATCGTTATGGCGTTCATGGGACTGGTGATGTATGTCTTTGCGCCCGAGATGATCGGGTTCTTGTCGCCTGTTGCCGAGATCAGGGAGCTGGGCGCGCAGGTGCTGCGCATCGAGGCCTTTGCCGAACCGTTCTTCGCGGCCTCTATCGTGAGTTACAGTGTGTGTGTGGGTGCGGGCGATACGCTTAGGCCGGCAATCATGAATCTTGTGTCGATGTGGTGTGTGAGGCTTACCCTCGCATGGTGGTTGGCGCAAGACTATGGTCTCAAGGGTGTGTGGTTCGCGATGGCCATCGAACTCACTTTCCGCGGAATCATCTTCTTGGCACGTATCTGGAGCGGTAGCTGGATGAAGTCGATGAAGACGGTGGAAGCCCGGGCGTAGAAAGCATCACAAAGCACAAGCCCTCCGGTCGGCCCCCTTGGCATGAGGGAGCGCGGCCGGAGGGCTTGGCGTTGATGGGCGATGGTTCATTCCTTACGCCTGACGATGTGCTGCCGATATTGCGTGTTCACGATGAGAGGAACTTTCTCTATGGTTACCGTGCTGGTGTCGAGGCCCAGTGCCTGCTCATCACCCACGCCGATATGCTTGATGATGGCAAAGAGATGCAGCAACAAGTTGTCGATGCTGCTCACCACCGTAGACGGATAATAGATGCGGTGGATGACGATGAATCGGAAGTCGCCGGGAATATTGCGCTGTCGCAAGGAGGGATAGCCGCTACGGATGTCAAACCTGTTCTCGGCGATCAGGTCTTCCACAATCTGCCTTAGATACAGGTTCATGAGAGGGTTTACCATGAATCCGATACGTATATTGATGGCAAAGAGGGTGTCGGGGATAAGCTCATGGCAGGTGTAGTCGAGCGTTTTGGGGCTGTCCACATTCTGGAAATGAACCAGCCAGTAGTGGTCGGCGCGCTTGGGTTGCTTGTTGACGATAGAGTAGATGAGCTTGTCTTCAACCATCATCTCATGGTTAGACTGCCTCACATACACGAGGTTGGTGGCATACTTGGGTATCGTCTCATCATTCTTGATGGCCGAAATCACGTCGAAATAAGGCTCTAACTTGACGAAACGGAGATAGCTGCGGCGTATGGTGCGCGCCCGATTCCAAATGAACATGATAAGTCCGAATATCGTTGCCAAGAGCAATGTGTACCATCCGCCATGCGCGATCTTGGTGATATTGGCTGCGAGAAACAATCCCTCGATGGCAAGGAACACTGAGAGGAATGTGCCTACCACCCATCGTGGCTGCCGTCTTTGCGAGAGATAGGCCGAGAGCATGATGGTGGTGATGAGCATTGTCATGGTGATGGCCAATCCGTAGGCAGCCTCCATGTGGGCCGACGACTGAAACAGCAGTACGGTGATAATACACAATACAAAGAGCAGGCCATTGATTACCGGAATATAGATTTGCCCCTTGTCGGCAGAAGGATATTTGAATCGTAGCATCGGCCAGAAGTCGAGGTGAACGGCTTCGCTGAAGATGGTGAAGCAACCACTGATGAGTGCTTGGCTCGCGATGATGGCGGCACCGGTCGCCATGATGATGCCGGGCACCACCATCCAATGGGGCATCACGGCGTAGAACGGGTTGACGGGAGAGGAATAGGTCATGCTGTGACCGATAATATGCGCGCCCTGCCCCATATAATTCAGGATAAGCATGGTCTTGACGATGGTCCATCCGGCCGTAATGTTCTTTCGACCGCAGTGTCCGAGGTCGGAATAGAGGGCCTCGGCACCCGTGGTACAGAGAAAAACGGCCCCCAGCACCATGAACCACGACGGGTTTTGGAGCAGCAGTCGTATGGCATAATAGGGGTTGAGAGCCTTGAAGATGATGGGCTCCTGAACGGCATGAACGATGCCCAAACCTCCTAAGAGCATAAACCATACGAGCATGAATGGTCCAAAATAACGTCCGATGGAGCCGGTGCCGAAACGTTGGATGAAGAATATGGCTGTGATGATGGTCAGAACGATGGGTACGATGGGTACCTCAGGCGAGATAACGTGCAGCCCTTCTATGGCCGAGGTGACCGTAATGGCCGGCGTGATGACCCCGTCGGCAACGAGTGTGCTGGCCCCAATGATGGCAAGGATGGAGAACCAACGCTTTCCTCGTTTGCGAACGAGGGTGTATAGGGCGAGAATTCCGCCCTCTCCCTTATTGTCGGCACGCAGGGCGATGAGCACGTATTTGAGGGTTGTCTGAAGGGTTAAGGTCCAGATGATACACGATACAGCCCCAAGGATGTAGTCGGTATCAAATGCCGGATTGGCCTTGAGAATGGTCTTCATCACATAGAGTGGTGAGGTGCCGATGTCGCCAAACACGATACCGATGGCGACAAGAATGCCCAACTTGCTCAGTTCCTTGGCTTTTTGACTGTTGTGATCCATATTTTGCATTTCAAAAAATATCGTGCAAAGGTATGAATGTTGCACCAATCGGATGCAATAACAGTGATAAAAATGTTGAAATGCAGCTAATTTTTTTTGCCTTGCCACATCTCTCTTCCGTCAATGGTCATATTTTGAGCATGCTGTTCTCGGTATCTCGGTTTTCCATGCGTTACTCCTTGGTATGATCAGACATGCCAAAGTCAAAGTGATCATTCGGTGGTACGGGCGGGAGATATAATGATATCTGAAAAGACATGAAAATAAATCAAATGCGTCGTGGCTTTTTTCCTGTAAATATCGCCGCCCCATGCCACCGATTTGATTATCTACACCACATCACAAGGATATGCCGTCGCCGGCACATCCTTATCAATGCTGATTCCGAGATGGTCTATTTCTTACCGAAAAGTCCTTTCAACTTGCCGAGCAGTCCGGAGCTTTGCACCTTCTCGGTCACGTTTTCGNNAACTCCGTCACCTTCTTTCCGGTCTCGGTGTTTTGCAAATCCTCTACGGCATCGGCAATCTTTTCTTTCACCTGATTGACGGTTTCGTTCTCGTCGAGATTGCCAATGGCCTCTTCTACCTTATCGATGGCACCCTTGACCATTGGGTTTTCCTTCATATCGCCAATAAAATCCTCAACTTTTTCTTTGGCATTGGTAACTACGTCTTCTACCTTGTCCTGCAGATTCTCAAGTCCGGTGGGGTTGTTTGTCTCTTCCGGTTTCATTGTTTAGTTGTTTTAAGTGATACACTTGATACTGGTTATCGTGTCGCGTTGTTACGCCATATTGCAAATATAAGTGTTTTTCGGATATGTTCAAAGGGTTTCAGTCATATTTTTTCAAATGCGTTTTTCAAAAGAAAATGGGCGGAGATACTGTTGTATTCTCCACCCATTCAGTGATATAACTTGATTAATAACTATTTACTTTTTACACCGGTTGCTATTTATCGTCCTGTTATTTCCATCTGCCGTTGCCGCGATGTCTGTCATCCTTGTGCCTCTCTTTTTCGAATTTTCGCTGTGCCTTCTCTATCTTCCGATATT
>DBQL01000063.1:15488-15922 GCA_002305235.1 Prevotella sp. UBA1395
GATGCGCCACTGGAAAGCGTTGCTTGCCCAATATACCGGACGGAAGAAATAGTCGGCGGCAGCGTATGCGGCATACTGCCAAGGGGCCAAAACGACTTCAAGCAGGGTGTTTCGCCGTGTCCAGTAAGAGCCATAGAGATGTCTGCGACCATTGAGTGACATCAGGTAATCGAGGTTGGCTTCATACACGGCCTCATATTGGGCATCAGAGAGATTCAACTCGTAGGCCATCTTGTCAGCAAGGAAAAGCGCCTGTCTTCTTGCCTGTTCGTATGACATTGCTGAGGCGGAGGTTGCTATCGCAACCATCATTGCCAAGATCATCATCATTCGTTTCATAGTCGTATGCTATTAAATGGTTTTACTTTGTGTTACAGTTCTCTGTTGTTTCTATGGCAAAGATAGAAAGTTTATGGTTGTTTCGCAAAGGTAAT
>DBQL01000198.1 GCA_002305235.1 Prevotella sp. UBA1395
GCCGAAATCATGTTTTTTTCTTGACAAAAGAGCATGGTCGCGGCCCTGCCGTCGCCGTGCGTCACCGGATGCTCCACGGAGCTTCGCCCACGCCGCGTTGTACCTGTGCCCATGCGTAAGGGCCGTGACGGCAGCCACAGCCGCTTATCGGCGCCAAACCGGCGGATTCTGTCCGGCGGAGTTGCCGCGTATCGCCATCGAGGCTCATCAGAGCGACACGGGTTATTAAATATTGGCAGAATGTTATGAAATTATGGAATGTTTTAAAAAAATGACGCGCGTCAAGGTCGAATCCAAAGTTTTTGTTTATTTTTGCCATACGATGAAAAGACTGTTGACAACCCTGTATCTGCTTGTTTTCCTGATCGGTGCGATCGGGATAAACATTCATGCCCATTATTGTGGGGGCATGCTGAGCATGGTATCGGTCAACGGTCTGCCCGTTCATGCCAACGATATGGAGGGCATGGCGGGCTGTGGCGAGGGCGACGGATGCCCCTATTGCAAGAACATCCATTCTCATTTTCAAGTCAATAATCAGTTTTGGCATACGCCGGTCGTGCTGCAACAGCCGTCGCCCAGTCTTCCCGACTGGTTCCACGGCGACCTGCCCGTACTCGGCCTGCCATTCCGGCTCACCCCGACAGAGGCCGTCGCCTCGGTCGATGACCGTCCGGTCTGTCGCCCCGCCCGATGCCATCCCGGGGCGACGCTGCCACCCGGCGGATGGCGCGCGCCTCCCGTGGTCTGAAAATCGCATTGTAATTTTTGGATCACAAACCCTTTTTTTATTTTTTTTCGTATGATCAACAAGATTATCGGATACTTCCTGCACAACAGAATCATCACGTTCTTTGTGCTGGCAGCCATACTCTTGGGTGGTTTGGCAACGGCTCCTTTCAACTGGGACGGCGGCATTATCCCGCGCGACCCCGTGGCCGTGGATGCCATTCCCGACATCGGTGACAATCAGCAGATTATCGCCACCGACTGGATGGGCCACTCACCCAAGGACATTCAAGAGCAGGTGACCTACCCGCTCACCACGGCATTGATGGGCATCCCGGGCGTGAAGACCATCCGCTCCACGTCGATGTTTGGCATGTCGTTCATTTATATCATCTTCAAGGAAGACGTGGAGTTCTATTGGAGCCGGTCTCGTATCCTTGAGAAACTCAACTCGTTGCCCAACGGCCTGCTGCCCGAGGGTGTCAAACCGGCCTTGGGTCCCGATGCCACCGCGCTCGGACAGATATTCTGGTACACCCTCGAGGGCCGCGATCCCAAGACCGGCAAGCCCACGGGCGGATGGGATCCGCAGGAGTTGCGCACCCTGCAAGACTATTATGTGCGCTATCAGCTCAGTGCCGCCGAAGGGGTCTCTGAGGTGGCGTCGGTAGGCGGATACGTCAAAGAATACCAGATCGACCTCGACCCCGAGGCCATGCGGGCCTACGGCCTGAATCTTGTGCAGGTGATGCTGGCCGCCAAAAATTCCAATATCGACGTGGGTGCAGGCACGATGGAGATCAACCGGGCCGAGTATCTCATTCGCGGACTGGGCTATGTGAAGCATCTCAAAGACCTCGAGGAAGCCGCCATCACCTCGCACGACGGTGTTCCCGTGCGAATCAAGGATGTGGCCAAGGTGACCTTCGGGCCGGCCGACCGCCGTGGCGGACTCGACAAGGAGGGGCAGGAGGCCGTGGGCGGCGTGGTGGTGGCGCGCTATGGCAGCAACCCCATGCAGGTCATCGATAACGTGAAGAAGCAAATCGATGCCGTTTCGGCCGGATTGCCCGAGAAAACGCTCAAGGACGGCACGGTGTCCAAGGTCACCGTGGTGCCGTTCTACGACCGCACGCAACTCATCAAAGAGACCATCGGCACACTCGAAAGCTCGCTTACCGACGAGATACTGATCTGTATCATCGTGGTGCTCATCCTTGTGCTCAACCTGAGGGCGTCGATAGTCATTGCCACCATGTTGCCCTTGGCCGTGCTCGCCACGTTCATCATCATGAAACTCACCGGCGTGGAGGCCAATATCGTGGCACTCTCGGGCATCGCCATCGCCATCGGCGTGATGGTAGACGTGGGTGTGGTGTTCATGGAGAATGTGGTGAGAAAGTTGGAAACCCCTACCGACAATCTTCCCGCGGCAGTGGGAAGCGATGACTGCGAGGCTCGCAATCTCGAGAATGTGATACTCTCGGCCGTGAGTGAGGTGTCGGGAGCGATCATGACCGGTATGGGAACCACCGTGGTGAGCTTCCTGCCCGTNNCTGCTGTCGGCACTCATCCTCGGACTGCTGGTATTGCCCACCTTGGCCTACTGGATCTTCTCCTTGCGACTGCCTCGTCGCTGGGCCATGTCGGCTTTCCGGCGCAAAGCCCCCCGCACCGTGAAGCTGTGGCGCCATGAGGTGAGCCTGCACACGCTGCTCATGGGCCTTATCGTGCTCGTGGCCGTGTATGTGCTCACCGACAAATGGCTGCCCTTGGGGCCCGACAGCGGCTTTGTGGTCAACATGCTGTTTGTGCTCGGTCTCGTGGGTGTGGTCATTGCCATGCTGTGGACCATCGTGATCTATTATGAACAGATCTTGAGATGGTGTCTTGACAATAGGTGGAAGTTCATGTTGCTGCCCTTGGGCACCATCGTTTTCGGTCTGATCATCTGGAAACGCACGGGCAGTGAGTTCATGCCCACGCTCGACGAGGGCACGTTCATGCTCATGCCCACCGCCATGCCCCATAGTGGCGTGGAGGAGAATATCCGTTACAGCAAGCAGCTCGACAGGCGCATCAAGGCCATTCCCGAGGTGGAGTCGGCCGTGGGAAAATGGGGACGTGCCGAGAGCGCGCTCGATCCCGCGCCGATACAGATGTATGAGGTCACCATCAACTATAAACCCGAGTACATGTTGGATGAGAACGGCCAACGGGCGAGGTTCAAGACCGACCGCCACGGACGGTTCATGCTCAAGGGCGGAGGGGTGTATGATCCCACGGCAGAGTTTCGCACCATTCCTCGCGACAGTTTGGTGCCGAGTGCCAACGGCAAGTATTTCAGGCAATGGCGTAAGGATATTCGCAGCGAAGACGATATATGGGCACAGATATCGGCAGCCTCGGAGCTGCCCGGACTGACCGGCAGTCCTAAGCTGCAGCCCATCGCCACCCGGCAGGTGATGCTCTCCACGGGTATGAAGGCACCGATGGGCCTGAAAGTCTATGGTCCCGACCTTGCCGCCATCGAGAAGGCCGGACTGCAGATGGAGAAGGCACTCAAGGAGGTGAAAGACATCAATGCCGCCTCGGTCTATTATGACCGTTCCACCGGAGCGCCCTATATCGAGATTACTCCCGACCGTGAGAAGCTCGGACGCTACGGCATACAGATGGGAACAGTGCAAAGTGTCATCGAAACAGCTATCGGAGGCATGGCAGAGGGCAATACCGTCGAAGGTCGCGAGCGACATCCCATCAGGGTGCGCTATGCGCGAGAGCTGCGCAATGACCCCGATGTGCTCAAGGCAATACTTGTTCCTGCCGCCGACGGCACGCAGATACCCTTGGGGCAGTTGGCCACGTTCGACTTTGTCAGGGGGGCCACGATGATCAATTCGGAGAACACGTTCCTCGTGGGATACATCACGTTCGACAAGATGTCGGGCACCGATGCCGAGGTCGATGTGGTGAACCACGCGCAGGAACATATCGACCACTTGGTGGCACAGCACAAGATCGTGTTGCCCAAGGGCGTGACCTACCAGTTCACCGGCACCTACGAGCAGCAGATACACGCGGCCAAACGCCTCGCGATCATCATCCCCATAGCCCTGATGCTCATCTTGCTCATTCTCTATTTCCAGTTCAAGAGCGTCATGGCATCGCTCATCCACTTCTCCGGAGTCTTCGTGGCCTTTGCCGGAGGATTCATCCTGATATGGCTGTATGGACAGGAGTGGTTTCTCAACTTTGATATTGCCGGGGTGAACATGCGGTCGCTCTTCGGCATGGGACATATCAATCTGAGCGTGGCCGTGTGGGTGGGATTCATCGCGTTGTTTGGTATTGCCACCGACGATGGGGTGCTCATGGGTACCTATATTCATCAGACCTTCCTGCGTGACCGCCCACAAACGCGAGAGGCCATCAAGGAGGCGGTGGTCAAGGCCGGCAGAAAGCGTGTGCGACCGGCTGCCATGACCACGGCCACAACGCTCATCGCCCTGCTCCCCGTGCTATCGTCTACCGGCAAAGGTGCCGATATCATGGTGCCCATGAGCATCCCCACCTTCGGAGGAATGCTCATACAGACCATGACCATGTTTGTGGTGCCCGTGTTCCAATGCTGGTGGAGGGAGAGTGCGCTTGGCAAAGACAAGCAGAGAGCGGAGTCGGCCACGGCGGCAGATATCACCAGTTCATAACCCTCAAAGCATTGCAACGATGAAAAAACATATCAATATCAGTCGATTGGCGACATTGTCGCTCGTGCTCATGATGGCTTTTCCGGCTGCCCTGAGGTCTCAGACCCCGGCCGACAGCTTGGTGACCTATATCGAGGCGGCCATCCGCAACAACCCGGCAGTGATGGGAGAGTATCTCAACTATCGTGCACAGGTGGAGGCGGCGTGTGGCGAGGGCCAGCTGAGCGACCCCGAACTGTCGGTCAACGCGTACCCTTCGCCCATGCATCACGTGAACGTGAAACAGTTGGCAACGGTCACCGTGATGCAGATGTTTCCGTGGTTTGGCACCCTCAGGGCCGGCCGTGAGATGATGGAACATAAGGCCGAGACGGCGTATCAGAAATTCAGGGAAGACGGCATAGCCCTCGCCTTTGACATGCAGCGACAGTGGTATACCATCTTGGCCACGCAAGAGAAGGTGCGCAGCATGCGCGACAAGCTCAAACTGCTCAAGGATATCAGGGAGGTGGCACTCTATCAGTACAAGTCGCCCGCTATGGCCAAGTCGGCACGCATGAGCGACCAGCTGCGGTTGCAGAGTGAGGAGGTTGCCATAGACGAGCAAATAGCCAGTTTGGAAGACCGCATGGCCTTGCTGCGCAGACAGTTCAATCTCACCATGCACCGTGATCCCGAGGCTCCGCTCGTCATTCCCGACAGCATCTCCCTGCGCGAGATGCCGGTCATCGCGTGGGACGAGGTGGAGCACAGCAACCCCATGCTCAACCGGCTGTTGGCCAACGGCCGATATTTCTCGGCACAGGAGGCCAAGGCCAAGGGCATGGGCAAGCCGATGGTCGGGGTAGGTGTGCAGTATATGTGGAACGGAAGCGTAGATCATGCCATGATGGCCGACATGAACGGAGACAACATGCTGATGCCGATGGTCAAGGTCACACTGCCCATCTACCGCAAGAAGACCGACGCCGCGCGACGGGCGGCAGTGCTCAACAGGCAGGCGACTGTCTACGACTACGAGCGGCAACAAGACGCGCTACGTGCCCGCTATCTCTCCATCATGCAGAGAGCCGACGACCAACAGCGCAAGCTCAGGCTCTATGACGAGCAGGTAGCCATTCTTGACAACACCCTGAGGCTCATGCAAACCGAGTATGCCGCCGGCACTACCACGCTGACAGACATCCTCGCCACCATGCGCCGACAGATAGACTATACGCTGCAGACGGCTGAGGCAAAGGCCGAATACAATACGATCGTGGCCGAGTATGAACAGTTGGCCTCACGATACGACTATGCGCAGCGATGATGGTCGACAGCGTCAGGACGAAACATAACATTCAAAAGCATTTTCAAGATGAGCAAGATAACAGATTATTTCAAACAAAGAGATGCCAAGAGCATCATCTTGGGACTGGTCGTCGGCGCATTGGTCGTGGCCATTCCTGTATGGGTGACGGGTCGCTCGCACGACCATAGCCATGACACCGAGGCGGAGAGAAAGCAGGTGTACACCTGCTCCATGCACCCGCAGGTGAAGCAAGACCATGAGGGCAAATGCCCGATATGTGGTATGGACCTTATCCCAATGGCCAAAAGCCACGCCACCGATATGCACGATGACCCCAACAGCGTGATGATGAGTGAGGAGGCTGTGGCCTTGGCCAACATCGAGACCGAGGTGGTGGGACAGAGTGCGGCCCGCAAGGAGGTGCGCCTCTTTGGCAAGATCAGACCTGATGAGCGGTTGCAGCAGACACAGGCCGCGTATGTGTCGGGGCGGATAGAACGCCTGATGATCAACGCCGTGGGCGACAGGGTGACACGTGGGCAGACGCTTGCCGTGATCTACTCGCCCGAACTTTACAGTGCCACGCAGGAACTCGTGGCGGCATTGCGATTTCCCGAAGGCCCGCAGCGCAAGGCATTGGTCGAGGCTGCCATAGAGAAATTGAGATTACTTAACATCACTTCAACACAAATTAATGAAGTGATCCGTAACAAGAAGGCTTCTCCCTACGTCTCTCTAAAAGCCAACACATCGGGAACGGTGGTGGCCAAGAACATCGCGCAGGGTGACTATGTGGCACAAGGACAGCCGTTGCTGAAAATCGCCGACCTCTCAAGGGTGTGGGCGGTGTTTCAGGCTTACGAGGGAGACTTGCCCTTTGTACGCGTGGGATCGACCGTAAACTTCACCCTCGAGGCCATGCCGGGCAAGACTTTCTCGGGGAAAGTGAGCTTTATCGACCCCTTGCTCGATGCCAAGAGCCGTACGGCGGGTGTTCGCGTGGTGATGAATAATCCCGGAGGGATGTTCAAGCCCGAGATGATTATCACCGGCAATGCCACCGCAAGCCTGAGGCATGCCGACGGCACACTGGTGGTGCCCAAGTCGGCCGTGCTGTGGACGGGCAAGCGCAGTGTGGTGTATGTCAAGGACGAGAGTGCCGAGATGCCCACCTTTGAACTGCGTGAGGTGACACTCGGAGAGAGTTTGCCCGAGGGATATGTCATCGCCGACGGACTGGCCGAGGGCGAGGAGATTGTGACCAACGGTGCCTTTGCCGTCGATGCCACCGCGCAGTTGGGTGGCAAAAAAAGTATGATGAGCCATTGACCCGCATGATGCCGACACACAAATGATGGTCGGCATGGATAGAAGTGGGAAATAATATTAAACATAACATAAAAACGAAAGAACATGAAAAAAGTAATGATGACCCTGATTGCAGCGCTCGCCATGAGTGGGGCTGCACAAGCCAAGACAGTGAAGACAACCTTTAAGGTGGGCGGTAGCTGCGTGGAAATGTGCAAGCCGCGCATTGAGAACGCTGCCAAGAAAGTGAACGGCGTGGTGTCTGCCAAATGGAACCAGAAGACCCAAAAGTTGGTGCTGGTCTATGACAACACCAAGACCAACGCGGTGAAAGTGGAGAAAGCCATCGCCGCTTCAGGCCATGATGCCGGAAATATCAAGGCATCGGAAAGCAGCTACAACAAGTTGCCGGGTTGCTGCAAATACCGCAAGTAAGCAGATGTCATAGGCATGCAAGGGCACGGGGGCTTGGTTCTCGTGCCCTTTTTGGCTCTCGGCAACAGTCATGCAGAGGCAATATTTCAAAAAAATGTTATTCAAGGACAGTAATACACGATATCGCTTGGCTGCCTATAAATATTGCCGTAACTTTGCAGACAACCAATTTTTCAGGACAATGGACATCAAGGCTCTCTTTTTTGATATCGATGGCACGCTCGTCAGCTTCAAAACTCATGTCATTCCACCTTCTGCCATCATGGCACTGAAACGGGCCAGGGACTTGGGTGTAAAAATATTCATCTCGACAGGACGCCCCGTGCCATTCATCGTGAACCTGAAACAGATAGAACAGCTCATAGACGGATATATCACGACCAACGGGGCTTACTGTTTCATCGATAAGAAAACGGTGAGCTGCCACAGCATAGAACCGTCGGACGTAGACACCGTTCTTGCCCGGTGCGAGCAATGGAATGTGCCTTGTATCGTGGTGGGCAGGCAGCATATCGGGGTGTATCGTTCGCAACCTATCGTTGACGAGGTGTTTCGCCACGGCCTCGGACTCACCGAATTCGAGTTCTCCGACTTGTCGGAGGTCATGAAAGAACCTATCCTGCAACTCACGCCGTTCTTATCGCCACAGCAGGAAGGAATGCTCATGCCCATGTTGTCGGCATGTACGTCGGGGCGTTGGACTCCGGCATTCACGGATATTACCCACAGCCACGCTGACAAAGGCAGGGGACTGCTGGCTATGGCCGCATATCTTAACATTGACCTTGACAGCACGATGGCATTGGGAGACGGCGGCAACGATATTTCGATCATCAGACAGGCCGGTATCGGGGTGGCGATGGGAAACGCCTCGGAGGAAGTGAAACGGCATGCCGACTTTGTCACGACAAGCGTCGATGATGACGGGGTGATGCGTGCTTTAGAGCGGTTTATAGGGTAAAACGCCCTTGGAA
>DBQL01000172.1 GCA_002305235.1 Prevotella sp. UBA1395
TGGTAGAAAGCAACAACACTAAGCAGACACGCCAAAGCTGATGTCTCATCCGCATGATGGTTCGTCCTCCGCTCGCCTGCGGCGAATCTAAGAATATCTTTAGAATATCGTTTGGTGGTGTGCCTGCGCATTGCAAAATATAGCCAAGGACTCGTACACGAGTCCTAATCTTAGAATATCTAAACTGCTAATAGGATGAATAAAGAGCGAGAAGAAACGATACATAGAATCATTGGCTGTGCCTTTGACGTGTACAACGTTATGCACAGTGGATTGTTGGAGACTGTATATGAGTCGGCACTGGTATACGAACTGCGCACCGCCGGATTTGAAGTGGAACAGCAAAAAGAACTCCCAATATTGTACAAAGGCATTTCACTCAATAAGAATTTGCGCATGGACGTAGTTGTTGACGACCGTATCATCCTCGAACTGAAGGCTACAGACGCTATCGAGCCTTCACACCGCAAGCAGCTCTTCACCTACCTCTCTCTGACTCGAAAGCCTATTGGCATAATTCTCAACTTCACGAACAATGGAAAAGTAATCTTCGAAAAATACTGGTATGATGCCGAAAACAATCGATGTCGTGCCTTTTGAAAGCGACAAAACCGAAACGAAATAATCGTGAGTGTCATGCCTCCGCTCGCCTTCGGCGAATCAGAGAATATCCTTAGAATATCGTTTCGATGAGAGCGCGCTCATCGCAATATATCCAGATGGACTCGCAAGTGAGTCCTATCTTAGAATATTTAAAATGATATCACGATGAATAGACGACGAGTAGACATAATACGTAGAATATAGGCTGTGTCTTCAACGTACACAACGAAATGCATAAAACCATTAGGCATTCATCACAGGTGCCCGACCATCCATGATATTCTCGCATCAGACCCGCTAGCGGGGCACAAGAGATATTCTGCGATGAGCAGGCACTAAAAATATTCTCAAGATATTCTCTGATTCGCCGAAGGCGAGCGGAGGAAAAAAAGAAAAGACAAATATGAAAACAATTCTTATTGCCGACAGCGGCTCTACCAAGACCGACTGGTGCCTCACCCATGACGGCACCCCCGTGTGCCAGGTGCGCACCAAGGGCATGAACCCATTTCAAATGACTGCCGAGGAGATGGAGCAAGAGATACGTGATGCCCTCCTGCCCATGCTCCCCACTGCCGAGGTCGAAGCCCTCTACTTCTACGGCGCCGGCTGCACGCCCGAGAAGCAACCCCTGGTGGAGCAGGCCCTGCGCCGCTGCCTCACCCTCACGGCCCGCTGCGAGGTGGCCAGCGACATGCTCGGCGCGGCCCGCGGCATCTGCGGCCATGCGCCGGGCATCGCCTGCATCCTCGGCACAGGCAGCAACTCATGTGCCTACGACGGCAGTCAGATCACCCACAACGTCTCGCCACTGGGCTTCATCCTCGGCGACGAGGGCAGCGGGGCCGTGCTGGGCCGCACCCTCGTGGGCGACATTCTGAAGAACCAGCTGCCCCGGCATATCATCGACCGCTTCAACGAGAAGTACCGCCTCACCCCGGCCGAGATCATCGACCGCGTGTACCGGCAGAAGCTGCCCAACCGCTTTCTGGCGTCGTTTGCGCCTTTCCTGAGCGAAAACCTCGATGAGCCGTGCATCGAAGCCCTGGTGAAGGACGCCTTCCGCCGGTTCCTCCAGCGCAACGTGAAGCAGTATGCTCACTGGGACAGTCTGCCCATCGGCTTCAACGGCTCCATCGCCCTGGCATTCCGCGCACCCCTTGAGACCGTGATGCACGAGGAGGGCATGCACCTGGGACGCATCATCCAAGCCCCGATGGAAGGACTGGTCGACTACCATAAAGCATAGCAGGCCTTGTAACACTATACCCCTGACCACCATGGAGAAGATCACAGAAGAGAGCTCACACTACGACCACCTCGAACAGAAGAGTGTGCTCCAGCTGCTCACCGACATCAACGCCGAGGACCAGACGGTGGCACTCGCCGTGGCAAAGACCATCCCTCAGCTTGAGCGTCTGGTCACCCAGGTGCTTGCCCGGATGCAGCGCGGCGGTCGCCTGTTCTACATCGGGGCAGGCACCAGCGGCCGTCTCGGCGTGCTCGATGCCTCGGAACTGCCACCCACCTACGGTGTGCCACCCACGCTGGTCAACGGCATCATCGCCGGCGGCGACACCGCCCTGCGCCACGCCGTGGAACACGCCGAGGACGACGGGGCACAAGGGTGGGCCAACCTGCAAGCCGAGGGCATAGGCCCTGACGACAGCGTCATCGGCATCGCCGCCTCGGGCACCACACCCTACGTAGTGGGTGCCCTGAGCCAGTGTCGCGCACACGGCATCCTCACGGCCTGCATCACCAGCAACCCCGGATCGCCCATGGCGGCTGTGGCCGACATCGCCGTGGAGATGATCGTCGGTCCGGAGTATGTCACCGGTTCCTCGCGCATGAAGTCGGGCACCGGCCAGAAGATGATTCTCAACATGATCTCCACCGCCCTCATGGTGCGCCTCGGACGCGTAGACGGCAACCGCATGGTGAACATGCAGCTCACCAACGACAAACTCGTCGACCGCGGCACCCGTATGCTCGTCGATGCCCTGCACCTCGACTACGACACCGCCCGCCGCATGCTTCTTGCACACGGGTCGGTGGAAAAAGCTTTGCACTTCGCTGCCCACCCCTCAACCAATAATAACAAAAGGTAATACAAATCACTTACCGGGGCTTTAAGATTTATTATACTTTACTTGAGGGGCAAGATCTTGAAAAATAGTATCTTTGCCCATAGCTACAGAATACCCAACAACAATTACCACTTTTGATCTATAAAACCTGTCCGTCTTTATCACATCATCACCTTGTGCCTCTCTGCGCTATTTCTGATATCGTGCGCCGATGATGACAACACATCCGACATTACATCCGACTCTGCCACCCGACGGCTGCTCGACAGCAAAGCCATCAGTTTTGATGCCGGTGGAGAAAGCGTCACGCTCTGTCTCAATGACAATGGAACACCGTGGGAACTGGTACTCAAGGATGCGAGCGAAGAGTCGCCTGCATGGTGCCGGTCTACCATCATTCCCACCGAAGACGGTTATGAGATGGTGGTCACCGCACAGCGCAATGACAACATCAACCGGCGCACGGCAACGCTCCAGCTCAGTCGCGGCAACACGAAAAAACTGCTCACGCTCACCCAGAAAGGCTTTCCGCGCATGCAAGCCTCCAAGCAAGATGTCGACGTGCGCAATGACAGTCGCAATGTCTTCGTGGTCATCCACACCAATGTGATACCCCAAATAGATACCACCAACACCGCCGGATGGGTCCACTTTGTGGGCATGCAGCGTGAAGATCATACCCCCAATGCCGCCAACGACTCTATGACACTCGTCTGCCATTTCACCGTGAAGGCCAATCCAGACCTCGGACGAATGACCGCCGTGACCTTCCGCAACGACTCCGCGGCACCGCTCAGCGTCAATATCCACCAATGGGGTCGTCGATTGAACGCCTCGGAGACCATTCATCTCGACCAACCCGGACAGCTGCCCACCCTTCTCGGCGGCAACGGATACGACTGGACCGACCTCGACTCACTCACACTCTCGGGCAAAATCAATACAGATGACATCAACGCCCTGCGCATACTGCTCACCCCCTATATCCGGGTAGCACAGACCAACGAGCGCGGAAACCTCACGGTGACATCCGACTGCTACCTCCACCTGCGCCATCTCGACTTGGGACAATGCACCATCGTGGGCGGCGGCAAGGCCGATATGGAGGAGAGCATCGTCACCCGGCTGCCCGACACCTATCTCAATGCCGACAACAACACCTTGGCCGACTGCGCCTTCAAGCTCACCCGCACTCTCTTAGAGAGCATTGTACTGCCCCAAAACTTGGAGAAAATCGGTGGCTGGGCATTCTATTACTGCGCCAATCTGCGCCGCATAGACATTCCCGCTACGGTACGATACATTGGGCCTTACGCCTTTGCGAACTGCTCATCGCAAAATATGGGCTTGGGCCTCGCCTGCGAGTCCTATATTAGAATATCTTACCCGCGGCAATGTTATCGAGTGGTGAGCCTAAGAAAACCCTACGAGATAAGTAGTTAAAAACACAAGAATATGATGTGAGCCGATAAAGAGTTGAGAACTAGGCAGTTCACAACTCATTTTTTCACCATAAATATCGAAAAAAAACCAAATATATTTCTTTGTCACGGGAAAAACTTGTACCTTTGCA
>DBQL01000004.1:0-2016 GCA_002305235.1 Prevotella sp. UBA1395
GCTGACAAGATGAACAAAATCAAGAAAATAGTACTGACAGGAGGTCCCTGTGCCGGCAAGACCACGGCTTTGGTGAAGATCATCGAGCACTTCTCGAGCCGGGGCTTCAAGGTGTTTACCATCCCCGAAGTGCCCACATTGTTTCTTCAGGCGGGCATGGACTATCTCACCAAGAACCGAAACCTCTTCTATGAGGGTGAGAAGGCCACGCTCGAGATACAGTTGCAGCTTGAGGATAAGTTTGTGAAGATGGCCGAACAGGTGAACGAACCCACGGTCATCATCTGCGACCGGGGGGCGCTGGACATCTCGGCCTATATGCAACCCGAGATGTGGCAGGAGATCACCGCACTGGTGAACACCACCACGCAGACACTGCTCAACCGGTATGACGCCGTGCTTCATCTCGTATCGGCAGCCGACGGCGCCGAGCAATTCTACACCACGAGCACCAACAAGGAGCGCACCGAGGGACTGGAGCTGGCCCGCGAGCTGGACAAGAAGGTGATCAACGCGTGGAGCGGACACCCGCATCTGCGCGTGATCAACAATCACGACAACTTCGACACCAAGCTCAACCGGGTGCTGAAAGAAATATCGAGCGTGCTCGGACTGGCACAACCCATCACCGAGGAACGCAAATACATCGTGGAAGTGACCGGAGACATGCCGGCAACGATAGACAGCGAGATTACGCAGACATATCTCGTGGCCGAGCCCGACAGTGAGGTGAGACTGCGCAAACGCCTATGGACCAACGGTAACAGGGTGAATGTGCACACCATGAAGAAGGCCATCAACGTCAATGAGCAGGTGGAGACCGAGCGACAGGTGAGCAATGCGCTCTACGACTCGCTGCTCTCGCAGGCCGACCCCTATCGACGCACCATACATAAGAAGCGCAACAGCTTTATATGGAAAGGACAATATTTTGAGCTTGACACCTATCTCGACCAGCTCAGCGGCATCATTATCCTCGAAACAAAAGGTATCACGAGCACCGAAGACGTGAACTTCCCACCATTTATAAAAGTGGTGAGAGAGATCACCGGAGACCGCGACTACTACAATTATAACCTCGCACTGAGAAAAGCTTAGCAAGATGCACATCGTAATCGCAGGAAATATTGGCTGTGGAAAGACCACGCTCACCAACATGCTCGTCAAACACTACGGGTGGGAACCGCGTCTTGAAAGCGTGCAATACAATCCCTACTTGGACGACTATTATCGCGACATGAAGCGATGGTCGCTCAATCTGGAGGTCTACTTCCTCAAGGAGAGGTTTCGTGACCTGCTCGACATCGAGCGCTCGAAGAAGACCATCGTGCAGGATAGGTCTATCTTCGAGGGGGTATATATCTTCACCGCCAACAACCACGATATGGGAAACATGAGCGATCGAGACTTCGAGACCTACATGGGACTGTTTGAATCGATGATGATGATTGCCCGACAACCCGACCTGATGGTGTATCTCAAGGCCTCCGTGCCGCATCTTGTTGACCATATACACCGACGCGGACGTGACTATGAGCAAAACATGCAGCTCGACTATCTCAAAAACCTGAACGACAGATACGAAGACTTCATCAACAACAAATATACGGGCAGGGTGCTTACCATCGATGTGGACGACAAGGATTTTCTCTATTCGCGAGAGGATTTCGCCTCGGTCATCAACCAAATCGACGCCCAACTGGCCGAAATCGGAAACGTGGGGCGAGACCTGTTCTCAACCGTATAATCGCCGGAAGTATCTCACACCCCCACAAACAAATACGAACAAACACAACAACTCACCCAAATCATGCACATCGCAATAGCAGGAAATATAGGCAGCGGCAAGACAACGCTCACCAAGATGTTAGCCAAAAGATACGGATGGACACCACGATATGAGCCGGTGGACAACAATCCGTACCTCGACGACTTCTATAAGGATATGAACCGATGGTCGTTCAACCTTCAGGTTT
The DNA here is from genome assembly GCA_002305235.1 of Prevotella sp. UBA1395. Taxonomy (GTDB): domain Bacteria; phylum Bacteroidota; class Bacteroidia; order Bacteroidales; family Bacteroidaceae; genus Prevotella. Next base: position 1,977 of record DBQL01000004.1, read on the forward strand.
ACTTCCTGAACAAACGCTTCAAGGAAGTGGTGGAGATCGC
>DBQL01000004.1:2039-2977 GCA_002305235.1 Prevotella sp. UBA1395
CTCTTCGACCTCATGATGTCATTGGTCAAGCTGCCACAACTCATGATTTACATCCGCTCGTCCATTCCCACACTGGTGAACCACATCGAGAAACGCGGACGATCGTTTGAGCAAAGCATCCGCATAGACTATCTCACCGGTCTGCAAAAACGCTATGAAGACTGGATTGCCGGTTACAAAGGAGAGCTGATCATCATCGACGGAGACAACCTGAGCTTTGAGGACACCCCCGAAGACTTCAGAAAAGTGACCGACATGATCGATGCAAACCTTTACGGACTGTTCCCCTTGGACGACCAACCCCGGCCCCGGCCATAAACCCATCATATCACATCCATACCTCGAGACAACGACTTCTGACCCGACCGACACTCGCAACCGAATGCCGTTGCCCTAAAATCCAAACGAAAGACCATGACAGAATCCAAGGAAATCAAGACCACCGGCATCAACATGATGCTCACCGGCACCGACGGCGGCAGACAGGTGCTGCTCGTAGGACTGAAGGCTGCCTATCAGGATAAGCCGCAATATCTGAAAGCATTGAAGCGCGAATACGACAATTGTCACGACATAGACCATCCGAACATCGTGAAATATATCGAGGAAAAAGATGTCGACGGCTACGGACATTGCATTGTCATGGAATGGGAACCGGCACGGACGCTATCGGAATATATTCAGGAGGGACACGGTGAAGAGGAGAAAAAGGCTGTCATCAGGCAGATTGCCGCCGGCCTGAGTTTTCTCCACGAGAACCGACAGGTGCACGGGGCCATCAATCCCGCGACTATCTTTGTCACCAATCAGGGCGACCGCGCGAAGATCTTAAACTTCAGACCTCGCTTCGCCGACCATCTCTACGAGCCGGCCGCGACGATGAAATTCCGTGCTCCGGAGGCCAAAGACGGTACCGTGGCGCTCGATGCGCGCAGCGA